>CAZVFF010000097.1:0-8536 GCA_964626395.1 uncultured Iamiaceae bacterium
CGGTGGTGCGGGCGAAGTAGGCGGTGGCCACGAGGTAACGGTCGGTCTTGGCGGCGCCGGGTCTGTCCGGAGGGGCGTCGGGGTCGACCCAGTCACCGAACTGGAACCCGGTGTTCCACACGCCACGCGCGTCCAGGCGGGGGACCACCGAGTCCACGTACGCCGTCATGGATTCGTACTGGTCCTCGAGGATCGACCGGTCACCCGTCGCCTCGTACAGACACACGGGCAGGTTGACGGCCACGTCGCCCCACAACGCGGTCGGTGCGGGTGGTTCGCCGAGGATGTCGGGCACGACCGGCGGCACCCCGCCGGTGGCGGCCTGCTCGGCGGCGAGGTCGGCGAGCCACGACCCCAATGTGGCGGTCACGTCGTACAGGAAGGTGGCGGTCGGCGCGAACGCGTTGATGTCGCCGGTCCAGCCGAGGCGTTCGTCGCGTTGAGGGCAGTCGGTGGGGATGCCGACGAAGTTGCCGCGCATCGACCACACGATGTTGTCGTGCAGGCGGTTGACCAGTTCGTTCGAACACGTGAACCAGCCGGTGCGGGCCATGTCGGTGTGCACGACGACGGCGGCGAACGCGTCGGGGGTCGCCTCGCCGGGCCAGCCGTCGACCTCGACGTACCGGAACCCGTGGAACGTGAAGCGCGGTTCGAACGTCTCGGGGCCGCCGCCTGCGAGGATGAACCGGTCGGTGGCGAGCGCGGTGCGGTTGGTCTCGTACTCGGGTTCACCGTCGATCAACGTCTCGCAGTGGTGCAACGTGATCGTCGTGCCCCGGGCACCTTGCGCGGTCAGGCGGACCCACCCGGTGAGGTTCTGGCCGAAGTCGACGACGGTGCGCCCGGCCGGTGTGGTGATCACATCCACGGCGGGGATCTCCCCGGTGCGTCGGATCGGCGGCACGGTCGAGGCCACCAGTGTGGCGAGGTCCCAGTCGACGAGATCGACCGTGCCCCACCCGGTGTCGTCGAAGCCGGGGGTGGCCCAGCCGGTCGGTTCCGCACGGGCGTCGAACGTCTCGCCGTCATACAGGCTGTTGGCGCGCACCCCACCGGTGCCGGCCCGCCAGGTTTCGTCGGTGACGACGATGTCTGCGTAGTCGCGGTAGGCGAGTTCGAGTTGGATGAACGCTGCCGGCCGGTCCGCCCAGAACTGTCGCTTGCCGTCCCAGCCGAGCCGTCCCACGGCCCAGCCTTCACCGACGATCGCGCCCAGCGCGTGGCGGCCGGCGCCGACCAGGTCGGTGACGTCGTGGGTGGACACGGCCAGGCGGTGCTCATACGAGGTCCACCCGGGCACGAGCACTTCGTCGCCGACGACCGTGCCGTCGAGGTGGACCTCGACGAGGCCGAGCGCGGTGACGTGCAGCGTGGCCGAGACGAGCCCGTCGGTCACGTCGAACTCGGTGCGCAGGTACGGCGCCGGTGACCCGGGCGAACCGTCGTGGTCGTGCGCGGTGATGAACCGTGCCTGCCGAGCGTCGGTGGGTGTGGCGTGAGGTGTCCGACCCATCGGGTCAGCGTCGGCCGGGTCGATCAGGATGTCAACACCCCGTACGGGGATCCGCGGCCACCGGACTCGGCCGGGTCCTTGGGCCGGGTCTGTTCAGCGAACCTCGATGTCGAGGCTGGGCTCGCCCTGCCCGGTGTCCATCGTCGATCAGGTCAGGCGAGCTTCGCTGCGCCTTGTGCGCCGGTGAGGCTGCGACGGAGCCGATCGAGAAGAGCCGTCACGTCGGAGCGTTCAGCGAAGTAGCTCGCGTGGGTACGGCGAACGGTTTCCAGTGAATCCGATCCGACGAGGAGCACGTCGATCTCGGGGCGGTCACGGTAGCGATCTTCGGCCACTTCGTACGCACGGAGGGCCGATACGTCATCGGTACCGAAATCCTGCGGCTCCCGGATCATCTTCCCGGCGCGCCGGTCCCGGATGAGGAGATAGTGGTGGATTTCGGTCTCATCGACCATGGGGATCCTCCGGGAGGACGGCGAATGCGGAGTGCTTCGCGCGTTCGAGTTCAGCGTACAGCACCGCATCGATCGGCTGATTGGCTTCTTCGAGCGCACCGAGGTCGGCGAGGAGGCGGAGGTAGTGGAGCATCGCTTCCGGTCCCCGGCCACTCTTCAGATCGAACCCTACTTGCGGGCCGAGATTCTCTACCGTGTCGGCCCACACCTGCATGCTGCGTGTCCGCAATTGGATCTCGATCGGACGATCGTCGTATTCGACGATGACGTGCACCGCTCGGTAGCCGGAGGCTCGTGGTTCGGCGATGTAGTCGTAGGTACGGATCGGTGGCCGCGTTGATCGCAGACGGTGTTCGACCCGACGTAGTGTGTCGGTCGACACGAGAATGGCGCTACATCCCGCGATGTCGTGCATCTTCGACAGGGCCATGGTCGCTTGACGGACGAGCTTGTCGATGATCGTCACCTCACGTTTGAGCCGCTGTGCGACCTCGACCCTCACGTGTTCCGTGCGGATCATCGACCGCAGTCCCATGGCGGCCTTCGTCAGCGGCAACTGGTGGGACGCGCGGTGGAATCGGAGAATCGCCTGGGCTTCGACCACCTCGTCCTGGCGGAGGAGCGCGTCACCGCGTTTCCATTTGCGCAGGACTCAGCCGGCACTGTTCACCTGCGACTTCGACGGTTCCGACACGTGATGATTCGATCATCGAGCTGTGACATTCCGGCTCGCGTACGGCAGCCACGGGTCGAAACGGATCGTCGCCGTGACGGTCACCGGGTGTGTCGTGGAGGGTCCGTCAAGCGGGCCCGGCCGAACCGGACCGTAGTGGTCGGAGACGTGAGTTGGGCGGCGACGTTACGCACGGGGTCGTTCCCGTTGGCGTCCCTCTGCCTGGGCCCTTGGTGCTCGTGCGATGGTCAGGTCGTGCCGTTGGTGTCCCTGCCAGCCACGGCCCGTTCAGGGTCGTCGATGATCGGGTCGGCGCCCCGGGGGGTCAACCGGCGTAGGTGGGGCGTGCGGTCACCGCAGTGGCCGGCGTGGCGGCGCCGAGCCGGTTCGTTTCCGGTTCGGCCGGGATCGTCTCGTCGGCCGGTGGGGTCGTCTCCTCCGGCGTTCCTCCGGTCACGATCTTGAGCAGGTCGTCCAGGCCGTACAGATCGCACTCGACCATCGCGTGGCCGTCCGGTGCCCGCGAGCCCGGGTCCGGTTCGACACCGGGGAACACGTCGGTGGTGGCCGGACCGTCGATCCCGGCGACGATCGCCCCGATGAACGTGTTGTGGTTCCATTCGTCGGGTGGGTGCGTTCCCGCGCCCGGTATCAGCCCGTTGGGTGGGTAGCGGCCGAACAGGATCGGGTCGGCCAACGGTGCACACTCGCTCTTGGTGTACTCACCGTTGCGCGCGACGACCATGTCCAGGCTCGGGATCGCGTAGACGAACTGGCCGTCGTGACCGTTCATCATCGCGACAGGGCCGTCGACGCCGGTGATGTGCTGGATCCACCACTGGTAGCCGTAGGAGCCGTTCGACTCCGGGGTGGCCTGCAGCGAGTCGCGGACCCACTGGGCCGGCACGACCTGGGTGCCGTCCCATTCGCCCTCGTGGAGCATCAGCAGTCCGAACCGGGCGAAGTTGCGGGTGGTCGTGTCCACACAGCAGTAGGTCAGGGTGTGTCCGGAGGCGTCCCGCCACCATTCCATTTGGGTGATGCCCAACGGATCGAACAGCGCCTCGCGGGCGAACTCGTCGACGGGCATACCGGTCGCCTGTGCCAACACGCCCGACAGCAGCATCGTGTCGCCGCTGGAGTAGTGGAACCGGGTGCCGGGCTGCACCTCGAGGGGGCGTGCAGCGGCATAGGCCAGCTGGTCGGCGGCCAGGCCCATCTGGATCACATCGGAATTGGCCAGATCGGCCGGGTCGTAGCCCTCGTTCCACTTCAGACCGGAGGCCATCTGCAGCACGTCGCGAAGCGTGATCGCCGCTTTCGGGGTGCCCGCCCAGTCGGGGTACCAGGTGGTCATCGGTTCGTCGACACCTGCGATCAGCCCACGGTCGATCGCGATCCCGACCAGCAGCCCGGTGACGCTCTTGGCCACCGACCAGCTCGCCGCCCACGAACGCGGACCCTCACCCGGTGCGTACCACTCGTTGACGATCTCACCACCCCGGACGACCACCACACCCTGGGTGTTCCGTGCGGGCACGGCCGCGTAGGCGTCCACCGCGTCGAGTGCGGCCGCGTCGAGGCCCTGGTCGGCGGGCGCGACGATGTTCCATCCCCCGTCGTCGGGAGGCGCGGCGCCCGCCGGGAGCGACGCCACCGTCGCGAACGTCGTGACGGTGGCGAGGACGATCGCCGCGATCGAACGGCGAGTTCGGGACTTCTGGTTCGGATCCATCGTTTCCCCTCTGGCGATGTGACTCCGGCTTCGCTCACCGGTCCACGACACGGCGGACGATCCGCTGGCAGGCACGCTAGCTGTGCCCGGTCGGGGTGTCATGGGACAACCGTCACGTCGGCCGACCACGCGCGGGACACGATCCGGTCGCGCACCTCGCGTGCGCGGGGTTGCTCGGCGGGTGGTTCGCGGCGTTGCTCGACGTGCGACCAGAACTCGGCTTCGATCTCGGTGAGCATCCCGATGAGTTCGTCGTCACGGACGATCCGGCGCAGCTCGAGACGCTGTCCGGCGACCAGGCAACCGATCAGCGCGTCGTCCCAGCCGGTCACCGACAGGTAGTGCTGCACCTGGAGCACGTAGCCCATCGGGACGGCACCGTCGTCCCACCAGCGGGCCGAGCGGGCCCCGGCCGTCTTGCCCTCGTAGATGGCCCGATGGCCATCGTCGACGATGATCCCGTCGAGGGAGGCCTGTTGCCAGGGGTGGTCGCGGTGGGCGAGCAGCGCCGGCGCGTCGATGATCGTCAAGTGTTCGCGCCGGGCGACCTCGTCACGCACGACCGGCTCGAGCAGGTTGCCCCACACGATCGCCTCGCTCGGATCGTCATCATCGACGATCTGCTCGGTGAGTTTCTCGTGCCACAGGTCGAGCGGTGAGGTGAACCGGGACAGACCGCACACGACGAGCGCGTCGGATCCGCCCATGCCGTGCTGGCGAGCCTGCAGCCAGTCGTCGCGGTCCAGGTGGTCGGCGATGACGGTCGCGTGTGATCCGGTGAGCTGGGCCATGGGTGGAGCTTCCCATTCGGGTGTGACGTTGTGCGCCCGGGAGATGTCGACTCGCGTCTCCCAACTGCTGCCAGTCGTGCGCCCGGTGTGCGCCGCCACAGCGGGATGAAATTGCTCCTACACTCGCCCGGCGGAGAGGGGTTCCGTCGCCGAGGCATGCGTGAACTCCGGAAGGGGAAGTCGTGGGCGAATCCATCGCGGTCGGTGCGCCGCTGAGTTACCATCCGGTTCGGGCGGATCTCGATGATCTGGTCGACGACACGGTCACCCGTCTCCTGGTGGTCGGTGGCAGCGTCCCACCCTGGCTCGGCTTCACCACGCTGGAAGCCCGGATCACGACCACGGACGGCCCCGCATTGCCCGGCGGCATCTACCGCTACGTGGATGACGACGGCGCCGCCGTCATGGTGGTCGATACCGACGCGCCCCCGGGCCAGCCCGCGACCGCCGACTGGGACGCTGCCGACGACGACCCGCTGATCAACACCTACGGGTGGTTCACCACCTGGTGGGACGACGCCGAGGTCGTTCCGGCGCCGCGGTTCGCGGCCCGGGACACGGTGGTGACCCGTTCCGATGGCCGCTCGGGGCCGGTTCGTCGCCGTCGTTTCAGTGCCGGTAACTGGATCTATTCAGTCCGGCTCGGTTCCGCGAACAAGGAGATCGTCGAATCCCAACTCGACGAACCCGCCGACGAGGGCGATCCGGAGACCTGGGTGCTGCAACCGCCCGGGGATGCGCAACGGTTCGCAGCGACCCTGACCCGTGCCAAGTTGGCGTGGCAGCTGACCGACACCGTCTATTCGTTCCGGGCGACCAAGACGATTTTCCGGCCGTACCAGTTCCGGCCGATCATCCGACTGCTGGAGACCGGCACGCTTCGTCTGCTCATCGCCGACGAGGTCGGTCTGGGTAAGACGATCGAAGCCGGCCTGGTCTGGACCGAACTCGATGCCCGCCACGCGGCCGACCGTGTCCTGGTCGTCTGCCCGTCGATGCTCGTGGAGAAGTGGCGTGCCGAGATGAGCGAACGCTTCGGGTACGACCTCGACGTCCTCGACCGCGACGGGCTCGACGAGCTGTACACCCGGGTCGAGGAGGACCGCTGGCCGCCTCGTTTCCACGCCATCTGCAGTGTGGAACGGTTGCGCATCTGGAACCGTCTCGAGGATTTCGCGAAGTGGCAACCTCGTTTCGATCTGGTCATCGTCGACGAAGCGCACGTGTTCCGGAACATGGGTACACGCAGTCACAACCTCGGTGGACTGTTGAGCGACTGGGCCGAAGCGATGATCTTCCTGTCGGCCACACCGTTGAACCTGGGCAACGACGACCTGTACAACCTGCTCACGTTGCTCGCTCCCGGCGAGTTCGACGACCGCCACAACCTGGAGTTGCGGCTGGAACCCAATGCGGTGCTGCACCGGCTGGGTTCGGTTCTGCTCGACAAGGCGACCGCGGCCGACGATCGTCTCGGCATTCTCGATGAGCTGGTCCAGCTCCCGTACGGGCAGTCGGTGACCCTGCGTCCCGAATACAACGAACTGCGGAGCCTCGTTGCGAGCGAGGAGCTGGCGTCGGATCACCGCGCAGTCGCCGAGGCGAGACGGCTCATTGCCCAGTTGCATGCGCTTTCGGCAGTGATCACCCGGACCCGCAAGATCCAGATCCAACAGGACAAGGCCGTGCGTGAGGTTCGCACGATCCGTGTGGAATGGACCGAGGAGGAGGCCGCGTTCTATCACGCGTTCGCCGCCTGGCAACACCGGCGCGCGAAGGCGCTCGGTGCACCGGGTTTCGCGGTGCAGATGCCGTTGCGTCTCGCGAGCTCGTGTCTCCCGGCCGCTCGGGCCAAGGTGTTCGACGACGACACCCACCCGGATGAGGACCTGGACGGTGCCGACTCCCATGGGGTGGCGTTCGGCGACGACGGCCGGTCGTCCCCGCAGGAGCTGTCGTCGATCCATGGTGCACCGGCAGGGGTGCTCGCCGCGGCCGCGGCCATCCCGGACGGCGCCGACAGCAAGTTCGACGCCTTCATCGGACCGTTGCGACAGATGACCGATGCCGGCCACCGGGTGCTGGTGTTCACCTTCTCCCGCCACACGCTCGCCTACCTCGCCCGGCGTCTGCACGGGCGGGGGATGCGTATCGCCGAACTGCACGGTGGTGTCCCCGTTCCCGAACGGCACCGGGTCATGGCCGATTTCCGTGCCGGTGACTACGACGTGGTGCTGGCGAGCCGGGTCGCCAGCGAGGGTCTCGACTTCGAGTTCTGTTCGGCGGTGGTGAACTACGACCTGCCGTGGAACCCGATGGAGGTCGAACAACGAATCGGCCGTGTCGACCGTTTCGGTCAGGAGAACGACAAGGTCATCGTGGTCAACATCTCCACACCGGGCACGATCGAAACCGACATCTTCCAGCGGTTGATGGACCGCATCGAGGTGTTCACCGATTCGATCGGGGAGTTGGAGCCGATCCTGCAGTCGCGGATCAAGGACATCCGGGAGACCGTGTTCGAGTTCGAACTGTCGCCGGAACAGCGACGTGCCCGGCTGGACGCGACCATGACCGCGATCGAGGAGGAACAGCTCCTCGAACAGGACGTACAGGCCGCGGCGTCGTATCTGACCGCGGCCGATGACGCCGAGATCGACGGCCTCGAGGACGCTCTGGTGTCCCAGGGGCGCTATGTCGGCCAGGCCGAGCTCGGGCTGCTGCTGGGCGACTGGGTCGGGACCGCTTCGGATGAATCGAAACTGGAGGCACTGGACGACGACCCGTTCGTGGTGCTCCACGGCAGCCCGGATCTGGCCGAACAGCTCGGGGCGGTCCGTGCCAAGGGTGAACGTTCCAACGCCGAGTTGATGACGATCGAACGGGACCTGCGCAACGGTCTGGCCATCTACCTGTGCATGGATCAGGAACACGCACGGGTGACGGGTTCGCCGTTGTTGACCGCGAACCATCCGCTGGTGCGCGCTGCGGTCGGGGTTCCGGGTGGCGCCCAGGTGCGGTTCGCCCATGTCGGGTTGACCGACACGGCACTGGATCCGGGGGTGTATCTGACGGTCGTGGCGATGGCCGAATGGAACGGTGTGCGGTCGTCGTGTGAGTTCTGGACCACGTCGGTTCCACTTGCCGCTCCGCGTTCGAAACCGTCGACGGAGGTCGGTGACGAGTTGTTGCGGGCCTTGACCGAAGCCCGTATCGGTGCGTCCTCGGGCGTCTTTGACGACGACGCCGTGCAGCGGGGACTGGAGACGTTGCTCGTGGACCTGGATGAACGACGAGCCACCGAGTCCGACCGTCGGAAATCGATCAACGAGGCGCTGATCGCGGAACGTCGGGCGAGCCTGGAGC
>CAZVFF010000098.1:0-8533 GCA_964626395.1 uncultured Iamiaceae bacterium
CAAGGTGCTCGGCGAAATCCCGAGCGACGCCGCGATCTCCACACCGGTCAGATGGGTCGGCAACAGATCGACGATCGACTGCTCACGTGGACTGAACACGGGCCCGGGCCGCTCGTCGGTCCGTGGGACCGGTGCACCGAGTCGTTCCAGCACCGACAGCATCGCCGGGTCGGGATCGTGGCTACGGGCCACATCGGTCCGGAGCAGATCCACGACGCCGGGCGCGGTATCGAGGAACACCCGGATCAGACCCGGAGGATCCGCGGCGCGGGTGGCGGCCACCAGGAACGAATGGCGCGCCTCGGGCCGTTTCGCGTGCTCGGCCTGCAACGCCCGGAAGATCAGATACTCGATGCGGTTCACCACACACGACGACACGGGCCAGGAGCCCAGATGCGTCGCGAGTGCCCGATGGTCACGTCCCAGCCAGTACAGCAGCGCCGCGGACGCATACGACTCACGGCTCGGGGGCGACCCTTCGGTGAGACGACGGGCATGGTCGGCCTGTTCGTAGCGCAGCGCCAAGCGGACCTCCACGGCGGCGAGCGTGCCGCGCACGTCCAACGGAACGCCCTCCGGATTCAGGCGTCGGAGACGGTCACACACCATCAGACCCGACCGCAGTTCACCCCGTGCCAGGTGCAACCTGGCGTGCAGCACCGCGATCCTCGCCGAAATGCCGATCGGGTACGGGAACTCCTCCATCCCGGCGAGCCGTTCCAGGGAACGACCGGCATCGTCCAATCGGCTTCGTTCGAGCGCGACGATCGCACGGGCCATCTCGGCGTCCACCGCGATGCTGGGACGCCCCGGGCGTTGCCGTGCCGCGACCTCGGCCCGGCCCGCCAGTTCCGACGCGGTGTCCAGGTCCCCGAGCGTGGCCGCGACCAGTGCGTCCAACGCGAGCATCCTGACCCGGATGTTGGCCAGGTCACCACCCAATCGGCGCGCCGAGGCGGACCAGCGGCGCGCCTCGACGAACCGGTCGAGCCGGAACTGCGCGACCGCTCCGTGGGCGAGCACCAGTGCACGGGACCAGTCGAACGGGGGGTCGTCCAGTCCGGTGGGAACCCCGTCGGGGACATCGTCGAACATCGCCAGGGCGGCCTCGGCGTCGGCGACGGTTTCCCCCGGGTCCAGCGCCCACATGCCCCGCGCGGTCCGTGCCCCCAGGACGAAGGTGCGGTTCGACCACCACAGCGGCGACCGTTCATCGACCGACGAGTCGAGCTCGTCCAGGACGGCGAGCGCACCCACCTGGTCGCGCACGATCAGCAACAACGACGCGAGCGTCTGCAGTCCGGTCGGGTGACGCCGGAAGGCGTCGGGTGGAACCCGATCGACGAGTCCCCGCAGCCGGCGCATGTCGTGTGCTCCCACCGCGGTCCGTGCGAACACCGCCAACTGGTCGATCGCCTCGTCGTACCGTTCCAGCTCGATCAGGTTCGCAGCCGTTGCGAGCCGGTCCCCCCGGGCCGCATGATGGTCGGCGGCGGCACGGGCGACCCGGGGCGCCAACGCCGGTCTGTCGCGTCGATTCCGTCGGCGCACCGCCGCCCGGAATTCCGGATCGAACACGTGGATGCCCTGCGCCGGGTCGGTCCTGGTCAGGAAACTCAGCTGGTGGTCGAGTTCGGCGAGCAACACGGCACTGTCGCTGCGCCCGAAGATCGCGTCACACGTGGCGGGCTGGAGGTTCTCCAGTTCGACGGCTTCGAACAGGAACTCCCGTTGCGGTCCGCTCAAGCGGTCGACGATGTGGTCGAAGATGAACGCGTCGACCGTCGACGCCGCTTCGTCGGGTGACACCCGTCCGGTGCCCTCGACGGTCCCGGCCGCATGGGCCAACGCCGCCAGGACAGCGAGGACCCAGCCGCGTGACCGCCCGCACAGCTCGGCGAGCTCGCCCGCGTCCAGAGGCCGACCGAGACGAAGACGAGCGACCGCTCCGACCTCGTCGACAGTGAAGGCGAGATCCTCCGCGGACACGGTGCCCACCTGACCGCCGGTCAACAGATGCCCCAACGCGAGATCCGGCAGCGCACGGGTCGCGACCACGAGCCGCACAGTCGACGGATCCGCGTTGGCCAGCCGGTCGATCAGTTCCGCAACCGGTCCGGTGACCGCGGCCGATCCGAAATCGAACACGATGCGCACGGGACGCTCGGCGCTCCCCCCACCGGTGAACAGCTCGACGATCGCGTCCCCGATCGAATCCGACGCCAGCACCCGGTCGATCTCCGACGCCCGGCCGGTCCGACCCAGCAACGTCTCGACGACCGGCCGAACCGGGCCGGGGTCCACCGGAACATCGACGATCGGTTCCTCCCGCCGCTCCAGCCACTGCGCCAACAAGGTGGTCTTGCCGCCCCCCGCCGGACCGATGACCAGGGTGAGCAGGCGCTCGGACAACTCGTCGAGTCGGTCGAGCAGGCGTGGACGATCGAGCAGAGGACCCGACAGGTCGCGGATCACGGTGCCGACAGCACCCCCAGTTCAACGAGGCGAGCCACCGCTTCGGAACGCCGATGGACCTCGAGTTTGCGGTAGATCGACCGTTGCCGCGACTTGATCGTGTTCGGCGACACACCGAGGTGTTCGGCGATCGTGGCGGTCGACAGGTGCGTCGCCAACAGTTCGACGACGGCGCCCTCTGCCGAAGTGAACTCGGGCGCGGTCTCCGAAGCGGACGGACCGGTCGTGTCGGTGAGACGGTCCACCAATCGAGACAGCTCCGGCCCCGGATCGGTGGCGTGTTCGGCACGCACCAACGACTCGAACTGCGGAGCGGTGTCGAGAAACACCCGTGTGAAACCCGACGGGTCGGCCAATCGTGCTGCGTGCACCAACCGGTCGTGTCGACGACCGACATCACCGACACGGTCGGCGGACCACGCCTCGAACAGGGCCCGTTCGATGTGCCCGACCAGACGGTCCGGGCTCGGCCAACGGGCCAACACCCCGGCCAACGCGGACCCGTCGTCGGACGCCGTGGCGACCAACGCCTCGGCTGCGGGCAGTTCTGGTCCCGCGGGGCACCGCTCGATCAGCCGCCGGGCGTAGTCGAGCTGACCGTAGCGGCACGCGAGACTCACCTCGACCCCCGTCAAAGCGGCCTGCAGATCCGGCGGGACCAGGCCGTCGGAATCGGACCGGAGACGCTCACAGGCCAGCAGGCCGCTGCGCAGTTCGCCACGGGCCAGTTGCAGGCGGGCGTGCAGGATCCCGATCAGAACCCTGGTGTGCAACGGGTGCGGGAACTCGGGGTCGGCCAACATCGCCAGATACGACTCGGCGTTGTCGAGGCGGTTCTGCTCCAGTGCCACGATCGTCTGCGCGGTCCGGGCGGCGACGGTCAGCACGGGCCGGCCGGGCAACGTTTCGGCGAACCGCTCGGATCGCCGAGCCGCTTCGACGGCCACGGTCAGGTCCCCTGTCATCGCCGCAAGCAGTGCCTGCAGCCCCGCAGCGCGGGCCCGCATGTTGACCTGGTCACTCGTTCGGGAGAGTTCGGCGCCCTGTTCGAGCCAATCGGCGGCCTCTCCGAAACGATCCGCGCGGAGCAACTGTTGCGCCCCGTGGACCAGCACCAGCGTGCGGGTCCAGGCGAACGGCGGGTCGTCGAGGCCCGGATCCGCACCGCCGGGCATCTGGCTCAACAACGCGAGCGCCGCCTCGGCGTGCCGGATCGGCGGGTCGGGATCGGGACGCCACGGCCCCATCACGGCCAACGCGCCGTAGCGGAACACCCGGTCACGCCAGGAATCGCCACCGCCGTGGACGGCCCTGGAACGGATCTCGGCCAACAGCTCATCGGCACGAGCCACGTTGCCAAGGATCAGCTCCAACGCCGCCAACATCTGCGGACCGGTGCGGTGCCCACGGATGGCGTCGGCGGGGATCGTGTCGGCAAGCACCCGGGCGCGTCGTAGTTCCTGACCGTCCAACGGGCCACGCACGATCGCTCCGAGACCGTCGATGACGCGGTCCCACTGGTCGGCGGCCGCCAGCACCACCAGGCCGTCCAGCCGGGCACCCCGCACCCGGTGGTACTCCGACGCGGCTTCGGTGACGCGATCGACACGGCCCGGGTCGACCCGTTGGGCCTCACGCCGCAGGGTGGCCGCGAAATGGGGATCGAGCCGGTACACGTCCCCTTCGACATTTTCGCGTTCGACGAAGGGCAGCTCACGGCGGAGCGTCTCGAGCACCTGTCGGCTGTCGCCCCGTTCCAGCACCGCGTCACAGACCGACGGCACGATCCCGTCCCAACCGGCCACGTCGAACAGCAGCGACCGTACCGGAGCATCGAGCGGGTCGATGACCGCACGCAACACGAAGTCGTCCACCAGCGGCCGGGCCCGCTCGGTGGACACCGCGGTGGTGTCGCCACCCAACAGCATCGGCGCGGCGAGGGTCACCAGCACGGGGCTCACCCATCCGCCCCAGTTCTCGTGCAGGTCCTCGATCTCGTCGGGTGCGAGGTCCCGACCGAGGCGCCGGCGCGCGACCGCGGCGATCTCCCCCCGGTCGAACGCGAGGTCGGCGGCGTCGATGATCCCCAACTGGCGCCCGCCGGCGAACCGCCCGAGCGTGAAGCTCGGTTCGCTGCGTGACGCGACGATGATCGACGGGGCATCGTCCCCGACGATCCGGTCCAGCAGCGCGGTCTGGGCCGCCGAGAGCCTGACCGGCCCGGCATCGACGACCAGGCGGTACGGTCCATCGGCGAGTCCGCGGTCGGCCAGGCAGCGTGCGAGCAGATCACCGATCGGTCCGGGGCCGTCGGCGAGCAGCGTCGCAGCCGGGTCGGCACAACCCGCGACTCCCGCGAGCGCGTCCGCGAGTTCGGTGACGTCGTCGGATGTGAGGTCGACCCACACCGATTCGTCCGGCGCGTGCCCGGAGATCCACTGTCGCAGGAGCGTCGACTTGCCCGAACCGGCCGGACCGACCACCAGGGTCAGCGTCCGGCCCGACCGGTCGTCGAGGCGACCGGTCAGTCGCGGGCGTTCGATGACCGCGCCTGCATCGCCGCCTGGTGTGTTCACATGCGAGGTCCCGGAGCGTTCGCCACGCCGCCGATTGTCCCACAACCGGGTTCGTGGAACCGGCGGCGTGCACCGCCGAGAGGGTCGCGAACCCCGATCAGAGCGCGACCGCGAGGCGCGCACCCCCGGCGGCGTGCACCGCGACCGCCTCGTCGAGGAAATCCAGGATCGTCGCGTTGTACGCCCCCGCCTTCTCGACCATGAACCCGTGGGCCCCGCCCCGCACGACCGCCAGCCGCGCGCCCGGGATGTGCGCCACCAGCTCCTCGGAATCGGCAAGGGGTGTCAACACGTCCTGGGAGCCGACGATCACCAGGGTCGGGACGTCGATGTCGACCAACTCGTGTCGCAGCGAATCGTCCATGGCCAGGATCGCCTCGATCTGGGCGACGAACGCCTCGGCGGAGATGTCGAACGCGAGCGGTCCGAACAGACGCATCGCCGGCCAGAACCGCCGCAACGACCTGCTACCCACGATCCAACGCAGCCCGTCACCGAGGAAGGCGCTCATCCCGACGGTGCGGGCCGCCTCGGCCCATTCCTCCAACAGCTGCACCCGCCAGGGGTGGTGGTGGCACGCCGTGCACGACAACACCAACGACCGGACCCGTTCGGGGTGCCGCACGGCGAGGATCTGCGCGAGGATGCCACCCATCGACACGCCCACGACGTGGGCGGACCCGACTCCTTCGGCATCCATCACGGCCAACACGTCGGTCGCCATGACCTCCAGGTCGTAGGGCCCTTCGGGGACGTCGCTGCGGCCGGCGCCGCGGTTGTCGGGCGCGATGCAGCGGTAACGCTTGCCGAACGGGAACCGTTGCAGCAACCAGCTGCCACTGTCGGCACCCAGACCCTGGATCAGCACGACCGGTTCGCCGTCGGGACGGCCGAACCGTTGATAGTGGATGCGGGTCCCGTCCGCGGTGGTCACATCGGGCACGTCAGGAGACCTCCCACTGATGATCCGGGTCGGATCGTCCTCGTCGGAACACGCCCGACAGGAGCCGGTGCCCGAGCCCGCCGGGGTGCTCCTCGGCGAGCAGGTTCGACAGGGTGTCCGACACCTCGACGGCCGCCGCGCCGACCAGGCGGGCGTCGGCGGCGACGCCCCGTGCCGGCTCGGTCACCCGAACCGGTTCGCCGATCCGGATGGTCCAGGAACGACGGAACTCCCACCCGGTCACCGCGACCGGAACGAGCGGCACGCGTTGGATGACCGCGGGCGCCAGGAACTCCACCGGCAGGTGACCCGCACGGTTCCGCAACGGTTCCCGGCGTGTGGGAACCAGCACCCGGTTCCCGGCGCGCAACGCGGCGTCGATCTCGGCGGGATGACCGGGGATCGCGCCGAAGCGACGCAAGATGCCGGCGAGCGGGTCGAACCGGGTTCCACCGACGGGTCGCACCACCCAACCGGTCTGCCGGGCGAGCGCGGATGCCAGCACGACCGGTTCGGACCAGCCCAGACGTCGGTTCGCGACCAGTAACGCCGGCCCGTCGGCGGGCAGTCGGTCCAGCCCGGTGATCGTCGCGCTCCACCGCACCGACGCGATGGCCGCGGCCAGGTGCGTCACGTCCCGGTCCATGCCCCACGGGTCGAGTTCGTAGGTGCCGTCGATCCGGCGGCGCACCATGTCCAACGGCCCGGGTTCGGGGACCCGTTCGCCGTCGGGCACGGCCCGCAGGTGGGTCGCGGGACTCACGCCGCGTACCCGTCGATCACTTCGAGGAACTCCACCGGGTTCTGCTGGTAGATCTCGGCGACGATGTCACGGGTCGACCGGGTGGGCATCACGCCGAGCAGCTCGGCACACCGTGCCCCGTCGGCGGAACGTCCACGGGCGAGCGCTTCACGCACGTGATCCGGCAGCGGGGACCCGATGAGTTCGGCGAGCCGACCGGCGACGGTCCAGCCCGGACCGAGAACCGGAACCGGGACCCGGCCACCCATGCGGACCGCCTGATACGCACTGACCACCCCGTCGGCGACCACGTTCACCGGTTCGGCCACATCGCCGTGGGCGGCGGCGACGACCGCGTCGGCGGCGTCGTGGGCGTGCACCAGCGAGAACGTCGGTTCCGACAACACCGGGACGGGCACGGCGTGCAGTTTCAACAGACGTGACAACGGGTTGGGGGCGTGGTAACCGGCGATCGGCGCGAACCGCAACGCACAGACACGCACACCGCGTGGTTCGGCGAATTCGGTGACGGCCTCCTCGGTCAGGAACAGGCGGCGACCGAACGCCGAGGTGGGCTCGGGGGGGACGGCCTCGTCCGGACACGTCGGGGCGACGCGGCCACGGCCGTAGACCTCGATGCCGGAACGGATCACGACGGCCTGCAACGACCGGCCGTGGTCCAGGGCGGCGATCAACGATTCGGTGGCGTGGCGGCTGGAGCGGTCGGCGCGGTCGGGAACCAGGCGCGCGTGCGGTTCGTACTGGCCCAGGTGCAGCACGACCGTCGGATCGAGTTCCCGGACCACCTCGGCGACCGTTTCCGAATCACCCGGGCGGGTCCAGTGGAACTCGGCCCGGTGCATACGACGGCGGGGCGGGTCCAGGTCGATCCCCATGACCGTTTCGACGTCGTCCCGTCGTTCCAGGCGGCGCGCCACCAGCGTTCCCAGTTGCCCTCCCATGCCGGTGACGAGCACGCGCATGGGGTCCATGTCTAGCCGATGCACCTCGTGCGACCTCAACACCCCGGCGGCACGCGGCGGTCCGCCACGGAGGCGGTGGAGCCGGCGACGGGACCGGTGATCAGTCCAGATCGAGGTCGACACCGCAGTGGAGATCGGCATGATCCTCCACGGCGTCGGCGGCTGAACCGATCGGCCCGGAATCGAAGTCGGGGTCCAGGGCGATCAACTCGTCGACGGTCGTCGTAGCTTGCGCGTCCGCGTTGAAGTCCGCGACGGCGTCGGCGACGGTCCGGGTGGCGTCCGCGATGTCGTCGGGTGCCACGTCGACCATGCGCTCCATCAGGCCGTCGAGCGTGTCGAGGTTCGCCTTGAAGGTGTCGTAACGGTCCGGGTGGTCGGCGAGTTCATCGACTTCGAGGGCGTCACCGCCGACGTCGGATTCGATCCGTTCGGCGACCGCGCACCAGTCGTCCCGCGAGACGTCCGAGCCGACCGTCGTCGGCGCGGTGGACTCGGCCGCTGCCGCGGTCGTCTCGGTCGGCGCTGCCACGGTGGTGGTCGCATCCGATGCGTCGTCCGTGGACGACGAACAACCGGCGACAAGCAGTCCGGCGACCGCGACAGCGGCCACGAGGGTCCGGGTGGGTGTCGAACGCATGGGTTTCCGTTCCGATGGTGGATCCTGGCCCTCCCCCGGGTGTTTCCACGCTACGGAGGGACGGCGGACTTCACACGTCAGGGGCGGGTTCGGTTCCGTCGTCGGCCGTGCGTCCGGCTTCGGGCCGCAGGGTGGGGAACAGCACGACGTCGCGGATCGAGGTGACGTCGGCCA
>CAZVFF010000099.1:0-8430 GCA_964626395.1 uncultured Iamiaceae bacterium
GTGGCCCCTACCGGTTCGAACCGTTGGGGGGATGGTCGTCGGAGCAGCGACGCCTGCGGCCGGGCCCACCCGTGGATCCACCCGCGGTCACCGACATCGACGAGGCCCGGGTCCGCAACGGGGTGGTCCTGCGCGGCGGCCGGGCGACCCTGTTGGCCGAAGGCACCGAAGGCGATGTGGTGGCCGTCGTCGTCGAGGGGATCCCCGACCGACCCTTCGACCACCTCATGACCCGGTTCAACCTGGAACGGATCGCCGCGCAGGTCGACGTGCTGGTCAACCGGGCACGCTACGTGGCCCGTCTGGAGGCGCTCGGTCGCACCGACGGGCTGACCGGTCTGGCGAACCGCCGCAGCCTGTTCGAACACCTCGAACGTGCCTGCGACGTGGCCCGGCGCCGTGCCGAACCCCTGGCGGTGGTCATGACCGACCTGGACCACTTCAAGACCTACAACGACTCCTTCGGGCACCTGGCCGGCGACGACCTGCTCCGCAGGTTCGCCACGCACCTGCGTGAACGGACCCGCTCGGTGGACGTCGTCGCACGCTACGGCGGCGAGGAGTTCGTCCTGGTGCTGCCCGACACCGGAATCGCCGGCGCACGCACCCTGCTCGGTGAACTCCAACGGCGGTTCCGCACCGACGAGACCCTGGGCGGGGTGACCTGCTCCGCCGGTGTCGCGGTGTGGGACGGCGCCGAGGGTGTCGAAGCGCTCGTCGACCGGGCGGACCGCGCGCTGTACCGGGCCAAAGCCGCCGGCCGGGACCGGAGCGTGATCGACCTGGCCGAACGCCAACGCGACGGGGACGACGACGCCGTGATCGTCTGACCGGCCGGGTCCGAACGGCCGGGTCCGAACGGGACCGACCGTCCGGGATCGGCCGGATCCGACCGCCCGGACCGATGTTCGGCGTCTCACCGATCGGGTCGGGTCGGGTCGTGCCCCGACCGTGTCGGCCGACATCATGGGAACCGATGACACCGACCGGGACAGACGGGTTCTTCGCCCGGACGTTCCGTTCCTTCGGGGTCCGCAACTTCCGGTTGTTCTTCATCGGTCAGCTGATCTCGAACTCGGGTAACTGGCTGACGATCCTGGCGTTGACCCTGCTGGTGCTGCGCGCCACCGACAGCGGACTGCTCGTCGGGGTCCTGGCCGCGTGTCAATTCGGACCGATCCTGGTGCTCAGCGCCTGGGCCGGGTCGATCGCCGACCGGTCCGACAAACACCGTCTGCTGTTCTTCACCCAGGGCGGTGAGATGCTCCAGAGCTGCCTGTTGGCGGTGGCCGCGTTCATCCCGGGAACCCCGGTGGGGGTGTGGTTCGCCCTGGCGTTCTTCGGCGGGGTGCTGCTGGCCTTCGACAACCCGATCCGTCGGTCGTTCGTGCCCGAGATGGTGCCCCGCGAGCTCGTCCCCAACGCCGTGATGCTGTACTCCACACTGGTCAACTCGTCCCGGGTGTTCGGCCCCACCCTGGCCGGTGTGCTGGTCACCACCGTGGGCTACGGCTGGTGCTTCACGGTCGACGCGGTGTCCTACGTGGCGGTGATCGCGGCATTGGCGATGCTGCGCCGGACCGAGCTGCGACGACGCCCACCGACCCCGCGGGTCCGTGGTGAGGTGATCGAGGGCATCCGCTACCTGACCACGATGCCGACGCTGTGGATCTCGTTCGTGATGCTCGGTGTGGTGGGGGTGTTGTCCTACAAGTTCAACGTGACGATCCCGCTGCTGGTCGCCCAGGGCCTGGGCGGCTCGGACGCCGAGTACACCTTCGTGTACGCCGTGTTCAGCGTCGGCGCGATCATCGGTGCCCTGGGCGCCGCCTACCGGTCCGATGTGCGCCTGGGGGTCGTGGTGGGTGGCTGCACCGCGTTCGGGGTCACGATGTTCGCGCTGGCGGCCGTACCCGGGATCGGCTGGGTGTACCCGGCCGCGCTCGCCGTGGGGGTCGCGTCGATGGTGTACATGACCACCACCTCGGCGATCGTGCAGGTCGTGGCGCGTCCGTCGATGCACGGTCGGGTCCTGGCCCTGCAGAGCGTGTTGATGATCGGCACCAACCCGATCGGCGGGCCGATCCTGGGCGCCGTGTCCGACCGGTTCGGGGCGCGCATGCCGATCGTCGTCGGCGGGGTCGTGGCCTCGGGCGCGGCGGCATGGGGCTGGTGGGCGATGCGTCGCCATCGGGGCCGTCTGTCGGGTCCGCCCGACACCGACCGGGTCCCGCTCGCCGTGCTGCACGCCCGCCGTGGCACCGACGCCGACGGTGGCGAGCCGACGCGGTCGTGACGACCTGCACCCGCTGGTTCCGGGAGGGCACCCGGCGGCCCGGCCGACTCGGCTCGGCTCGGGCCGGTCAGCTCAGGTCCACTCGGTCCGGAGCCGCTGGTGGGGGTCCTCGATCTCCAATGGTGAGGTGGCCTCGACCGGCTCGGGGGGTTCGGGCTGGTGCCGCAGGTGGATCGAGATGAGATCCCGGGCGACCGCCTGCAGGTCGTCGCCGATGAGTTCCACCCCGTAGTAGGTCCTGGCCGGGTCGTCGGTCGGGTGCACCGAGCGCACGACGACCTCACCGTCGACGGGCCCGATCCGCAGGGCGAGTACCGCGGTGACGGTCACCTCGGGTTTGGTGACCGACGTGAAACCCACCCCGTTGAGCGACCACGTCTCGGTCATCGCGTCGGTGAAACCCCGGATCTTCTTGCGCGGGTCCTTCGGGGTCGGTGCCCACCGCACCGGCACCGTGATCGGGTGGATCCGACCGAACGCGTGCTCGGGCGGGCGGTCCGGTTCGGTGAGTGGCTGCGGCTCCATGCCTTCACTTCGATCGACGCGGGTGCTTGCGGACACGACCGTACCCCAGAGTTGCCCCGGTGACGAGGGTCGATGTCGTCGGTCCGGTTCAGGTGCGCCAGGGGACCTCGGGTGCCGCGATCCGGGCCAGTTCCGAGCCGACCGGACCGAACCGGTCGTCGTCGTGGGCGTTCCAGTCCCGTTGCGCCGTGGTGATCTCGTCGTGGTCGCGTCCCACGAAGTTCCACCACATCGACACCTTCGCCTCGAACGGTGTGCCACCGATGAACATGGCGATCGCGTCGTCGTCCACGGTCAGGTTCACCTCGTCGCAGCCGGGTTCCAGGTACGCGAGCCGACCCGGTTCCACCGTCGCACCGGTCACCCGGGCGGTCGACTCGATCCGGACCGAACCGTCGAGCACCACCAGTGCGTGTTCGTGGCCGGGCCGCACCCCGAGCGTGCTGGATCCGGGCCGCAGCCGCAGTTCCGCGCCGACGTGGTCGGTGTCGCGCCGTGCCGGCGACGTGGCACCGGCGAATTCGCCGACCAGCACCGTGGCGACCCCGTTGCCGAGCTCGACCGCCGGGAGTTCGGCGTGGTGTTCGAACGCGGGGTCGCCGTGGCGGGTCGCTTCGGGTTGGGCGACCCACAACTGGATTCCGTGGTAACGGCCGGTGCCGCCCCGCCACTCCTCGGCGTGGGCGACCCCGTTGCCGGCGGTCATCAGGTTCAGTTGCCCGGGCACGATGTGCTGGTCCGAGCCGACCGAGTCGACGTGGCGCAGTTCGCCGTCGAGCAGCCAGGTGACCGTCTGCAGACCGATGTGGGGGTGCGGGCCGATCCCGGCATCGTCGGGGTGGGCCACGTCCGGGACCGGACCGATGTGGTCGGCGAAACACCAGGCGCCCACGGTGCGGCGGGTGCGTTGGGGCAGGGCGCGCCGCACCGGGGTACGGCCCACCATCGCTTCACGGCTGTCCGCCAGGGGGATCGACGGCATCTCGGTGGTCGCATCGGACACGGCGCGGACTCCTCGGGATCGGGGGTGGGTCGTGCCCACTAGTGTGCCCGGGATGACCGACGAAATCCGTGCGACGATCGACTCCTACTGCGAGCGGTTCTCCGCTTCGGACCGGGTGGGCTGGCTGGCGTTGTTCGCCGATGGCGCCACTGTGGAGGACCCGGTGGGCAGCCCGGTCCGGCACGGCCTGGCCGAGATCGGCGCGTTCTTCGACGAGAGCCACGGCGCACCGGACTCGATCGAACTGAAGCTGAACGGCCCGGCGATCATCATCGGTTCGCAGGCGGCGTTCTCGTTCACGATCCGGGTGGACCTGGCCGGGTCGATGTTCACCCTGCAGGCGATCGACGTGATGACCTTCGACGACGACGCCCGCATCACCTCCCAGCGCGCGTTCGTGGACCACGCCACGATGACCCCTGAAACCTGACCCCACACCCCCGCCTTCGGGTCACCCCGCCCCCGGGTCACCCCGCCCCCGGGTCACCGCCCTCGGGTCACCGCCCTCGGGTCACCGCCCGCCCCCCTTTTCCGAACTTCGTCACATCTTCGAGTCCCGGACTCGATGAACGCGCTTGATCCGGCAAGCGCGCCGACCGGCTCGCGAACTTCGTCACCTGTTCGATTCGATGACGCCGTGTTGTGACGAAGTTCGAGTAGGGGGGGCGACGCGTTGGACGGGTTGCGGTCGGCGGGGACGTGATCGGTGCCCGGACCGACGTCCGCCTCCCCGATGGTTCGGGGTCGGCTGCTCAGCCGGCGCGCAGCGGGGCGATCACGTCGTCGGCAAACCGACGCAGGTGTTCGATCTTCTCGTCCAACGGGTGCGGGCCGGGTCCGTGGTACAGCCACGGCACGGTGATGATGTCGGTCACCCCGCGGGCGAACACGTCGGCCATGGCGTCGGGTTCGGCCATGACCAACGGCGTGAGCTTGACCTCGAAGCCGTCCCGGTCACGCCCCGCCGCGTCCAGCTCGGCCCACAACCGGGCGACCAGATCGTCGATGTCCGACCGTGACACGTTCGCCCCGATCCACCCGTCGCCCCGGGTGGCCGCCCTGCGCAACGCCGCGTCGGAATGACCACCGACGTGGATCGGCACCGGTTCGACCGGATGCGGCGACATCTTCAGGCGGCCGAAGTCGTACTGATCGCCGTGGTGTTCGGCCCAGCCCGGCGCCAGCGTCGCCCGGAAGATGTCGATGATCTCGTCCAGGCGCTTGCCGCGGGTGCGTTTCTCCTCGCCCAGCCAGGCGAACTCCTCGGGGATCCAACTCAGACCCAGACCGATGCCGATCCGACCTTCGAACATCGCCGCCGCGGAGCCCAGCATCTTGGCGATCGCGAGCGGTTGGCGCAGCACCACCTTGTAGACGTTCGTGTACAGCGTGAGGCGCTCGGTCACCGCGGCGATCGCCGGCAGTGCCACGAGCGGATCGACGAACGGGGTGTCGCCGTCCCAGAAGCGTTGCCCGTCGGGGGTGTAGGGGTACTGCGCGGAGACCGTCTCGGGGAAGAACACCGAATCGGGCATCGCGATCGAGTCCCAGCCGGTGGCCTCCGCCGCCCGGGCGAGGGGGAGCACCTCGTCGGCCGGGACCATCGCGAGAGACAGGGTGAACTCCACGGCCGCCGACGCTACCCGGTGCCACACCACCCGGCGGCCGGGTACGAACTTCGGGAGGTTCCCTGGGCTGTTCCCGGGTTTCCTCCCGAAGTTCGCTCAGGGGGTGGTGGGCGGGGTCAGCGGATGGTGCCGACCCCGGGGACCAACGGCAGGTCCAACGCGGTGACGAAACCCGGGCGGGCCGCCACCACCGCGGGCAGGGCGTTCAGGGCCCGCATGCCGGTGGCCAGACACCCCGCCACCGCCGGGGTGCGTCCCGAACCGTCGGTGAACCGGATCGCGGTCTCCTGACGGAACGACGGGCTGCCCTCGATCAACACCTGGTAGACGTCGTCGTCGGCGCCCCGGGGCCAGTCCGGCGCGGTGCCCTCGCCCACCCGGTTCACGTGTTCCAGGCTGATCCGTTTCTCGCCGTCGACGATCCCGTCGATCGTGAACCGCACCGCCGCGACCGTGCCCGGCTCGATCGGACCGACCGCGGTGTCGATCCGACGATCCGCGACCCGGGTGTCCCAGGAGGTCGTGATCCCGTCCAGTTCGATCCCCGCCGCGTGGGCGATCATCGGCACCGTGCCACCCCAGGCCAGGGTCAGCACCTCGGGGATCGACAGGATCGGCCGGTGGTCGGAGGCCCGCCCGAAGCCCATCTCGTCGCGGTAGTCGCCGGTGTACCGGGTGTAGTCCAACAACTCCCGGGCGACCACCGAATCGACCCGACCGCACAGGCCCATGAGCGTCAAGGGGAACAGGTCGTTCGCGAACCCCGGGTCGATCCCGGTGGTCAGACAACTCGTGTCACCCTCCGCGCAGGCCTCCTCGATCGGTTCGATCCATTCGGGCGGGTTCGCCGGCGCCCACGGCCACACCCACGGGGTCATCGCCGTGGAGGCCACGTCGATCCCGGCCCGCAGGAACGCGCCGATCACCTGGATGTTCGCCTCGGGGTGCGCGGCGGTCGGCCCGTAGTGGACCACCCCGTCGGGCGCCAGGGCGACGAGCGCCTCGAGGTCGTCGGTGGCGTCGACACCGACCGGGCCGATCCCGGCCAGTTCGCCGGCGTCGCGGCCCACCTTGGCCGGGTCGTGCACCCCGACCCCGACCAGTTCGAACACGGGATGGTCGACGATCTCGGCGATCACCATCGAACCGACCAGACCGGTCCCCCAGACCACGACACGCATCGGCGCACTCCTCCGGTTTCGACGGAACCCGGACCCTACCGGTTCCCGCCCGGGCCCTGCGGCGCCACGGACGGCGTTGGTAGGCTGGGCGGCGTCGCCGGGCCCGATGCCCGGGGACGTCCCACACGGGGGAAGCCGGTGCAAATCCGGCACTGACCCGCAACCGTGAACCACGCGAACGCGTGGTGAGTCGGAACACCCGTGGACGGGGTCAACGAGGCAGCGACGACGATCACCGGATCGTCGAACCCGAACCGCTGCCCGGTCGACGAGGAGTTCGATGTCCGCTGATCCGATGGTGCGCCCGGTGCCCGCAGCATCGAAGACGGCCGACGCCCGTCGGGTGACGTCCCGGCCGACCCGGACCGGGTCCACCCACCCGGCGGTCTGGCTGCCCCGCAACCTGCACCCGATCGCCTGGTGGCTGTGGGCGCTCGGCCTGGTCGTCGCGGCGAGTCGAACCACCAACCCGTTCGTGCTGGGCGCGATCGTGGCGGCCGCCGGTTTCGTCGTGGTGCGTCGCCGTGGCACCGCCCCCTGGGCCCGGGCGTTCCGGTACTACCTGATCTTCGGTGCGGTGATCATCGTGATCCGGGTGGTCACCCGGGTCGTGTTCGGCGGTGCGGGCACCATCGGCGAGCACCTGTTGTTCACCCTGCCCGAGATCCCGCTGCCCGACTGGGCCGCCGGGATCTCCCTGGGTGGCCCGGTCACCGCCGAGGCCGTGCTCGCCGCCGCCTACGAGGGGTTGCGCCTGGCCACGATCATCGCCTGCATCGGCGCCGCGAACGCGTTGGCGAACCCCAAACGCGCCCTGCGGGTGCTGCCCGGCGCGTTGTACGAACTCGGGGTGGCGGTGGTGATCGCGATCACCGTCGTGCCCCAGTTGATCGACGGGATCGGCCGGGTCCGTCGGGCCCGCCGGTTGCGGGGCGACACCCGCCGGGGCCTGCGCGCCGTCGGCGCGGTCGCGTTGCCGGTGTTGCAGGATGCGCTGGACCGTTCTCTCGCGTTGGCCGCCGCGATGGACTCACGGGGTTACGGACGCCGTGCCGCGGTGGCCGAGACCCATCGGCGTGCCACGGTCGGAATGCTCGTCGGCGGACTCTGCGCCCTGCTGGTGGGCGTGTACGGCCTGCTGGGCGGTGGCGCGTCGTCCCGGGTGACCCTGCCCGCGATGGCGGTCGGTGCCGCGCTGTGCGCGGGTGGCATGGCCGTCGGGTCCCGCCGGGTGCGGCACACCGACCACGCCCCGGACCCGTGGGACATCCCCGAGAGTCTCGTCGCCGGTGCCGGGCTGGTGTGCGCGGTCGTGTTCGTCGCGGTGACCCGCTTCGACGTCGCCGACCTGCACGTGACGAACATCTGGGCCTGGCCGGGTCTGCCGGTGGTGCCCCTGGTGGCGGTCGTGCTGGCCGCCACCCCGGCGTTCAGCGCACCCCGCCCCCCGGTGGCCCGCACGACGGCCCGCCACGTGTCCCCGGTCGTCGAGCCGGTGGGCGCGTGATCGACTTCGACCGGGTCACGGTCACCTACGCCGACGGTCCGCCGGTGCTGCGTGACGTCACCTTCGGTGTCCCCGAAGGGGAGCTGTGCGTGGTGGTCGGCCGCACCGGATCGGGCAAGTCGACCCTGCTGGGCACGATCAACGCGCTCGTGCCACGCTTCACCGGCGGCACGCTCGCCGGGCGGGTCACCGTCGCCGGTCGGGACACCGCCCGGTTCCACCCCCGGGACCTCGCCGACGTGGTCGGCGTCGTCGCCCAGGACCCGCTCGCCGGGTTCGTCACCGACACC
>CAZVFF010000100.1:0-8420 GCA_964626395.1 uncultured Iamiaceae bacterium
CATGCCGTTGGCGATGTGGTGCAGCACCGGCGGGGTTCCGCAGTGGTACATCCACACCCCCGAATGGTTCGCCTTGAACGAGTACATCAACGACTCACCCGGTTTGAGGGACCGCATCGCCACGTTGGGGGCGATCTCCGAAGCGTGGAAGTCCATCGAGTGTTCGATCGTGCCCTTGTTGACGATCTTGACGTTGAACACGTCGCCGACCTTGCCCCGCAGGGTCGGCCCGGGAACCATGTCCTCGCCGTCGGGCTCCGCGAACACCCACATCATCTGTTTCACACCCGGTGCGAGTTCCATCTCCACGTCCCTGGCCTCGAGGGTCAGGTCGTGGGTGGTCCCACCCGGTGCGGGTTGCAGGTTGGGGTCGCGGGCGACGAAATCAGCGTCGGGTTCCGCGGTCGGGTCGATCTCGGCGTCGTCGGGGTTGATGCCGTTGCCGACCCAACCATTGCCGCCGCCGCCTGCTGCGACGCCCTCACCGCCGCCACCTCCGCCGGTGACCTCGACGTCGAAGACCATGCCCGCGGAGCGGTGCCCGGGCAGGGTGCAGTAACCCTGTTCGGAGGCCGCGATCGGCTCGGTCTCCAGCGTGACGGTCTCACCGGGGTCGATGATGCCGGTCTCGGTGTCCCCGATCTTCAGGTCGTGGGTCATGGCCCCGTCGTTGGTGACGTGGATGATCAACTTGGTGTTCGGGGCGACCTCGATGCTGGAGGGCTTGAACCAGAACTCACCGGCGGAGACCTCGATCTCCTGGGTGGTCACCTCCCCGGAAGGGGCGGCCTCGCCGTTCGCTCCTCCGCCGTTGCCGTCGTCGCCGGTGAACAACGCCCAGGCGATGACGGCACCGACGGCGACGATGGTCACCAGGGCCATCATCGCGATCAGTCCGAAGTCGCCCATGCGTTCGCGCAGGTTGCGTCGGGTCTCGGACCGGGCCTCGGCGGACCCGGTCACTTCGTGGTCGAGCTCCGGTGGGGGAGCTTTCGGATCATTTGGCTCTGACATGCTCGGCTCCTTGTGAAAGTTTTCTCAAGTGATTCTATCCTCGCCGTTCCCGGGTCGTTCCCACAGGGTAGAAAGTCCCTGGTCGCGTGCGACTCCCGTCACCCGTGTCGGGCTCGGAATCGGCCGGGATCTCCCAGGTGACGCGGGTGCCCGCACCAGGGGTCGAAGCGACCACGAAGGTCCCCCCGAACTCCGCCGCGCGCGCGGCCAGATTCTTCAGCCCGTGACCCTTCGCGGGGTGGGACGGATCGAATCCGACGCCGTCGTCGTTGACCACGACACGGAGCTTGTCGTCGACGCCCAGGTCGAAATCCACCACCACCTCGGCAGCCCCGCCGTGGCGGTGGGCGTTCGCGATCGCCTCACGCACGACCGCGACGACCGCGTCGGCGACACGATCGGAGACACCCGAACCCGGACGACCCACGATGTGCAGGACGACGTCGATGCCCAATGCCGCCGCCTGGGCGTCGACGACGTTGCCCAGGCGGTCACCCAGATGACCCATCGACGGTTCGTGACGGGTCAGATCGCGGATGACGCTGCGGATCTCGGCGATCGTCGCGTCGATCTCGCCCACCGCGGTGGCCGCGATCCGGCGCAGACGTTCGGGCTCACCGTCGAGCGCCGCTTCCATCGCCAGACCGACGCCGTAGAGACGCTGGATCACCGAATCGTGCAGGTCGCGCCCGATCCGTTCCCGTTCGCCCACCAGCGCGAGGCGGTCCTGGGTTTCACGCAGCGACGCCTCGGCCTCCCGACGCTCGGTGAGATCCCGGATCGCGGCCACGACGTAGTGTTGGTCGTGGACGCTGATCGGTGACAGGCTCACCTCGACGGGGAGTTCCGAGCCGTCGGAACGACGCCCCAACAGTTCCAGACCCGAGCCCATCGGACGCGCCCGGGGGTGGCGGGCGTAGCGCCCGCGGTGGCGGGCGTGCGCCGAGCGCAGACTGTCCGGGAGCAGTTCGTCGACATCACGTCCGACCAGGTCGGCATCGGTGTCGGCAGCACCGAACATCGCACAAGCGCGTCGGTTGGCGAGCACGATCGCGCCGTCGGTGGCGACCACGATGAGCGCGTCGGGCGCCGATTCGATCGTCTTGTGGTTCAACTCGGCGTCGGCGGTTCCGGGGTGCATCACCGCCGAGCGTACCGGTCGACCCGGGCGTGGTTCAGAGGGCGAACCGACCGCTGGGGGTCAGTCGATCGGCCCAGGCCGAGCGGTCGGCGATCGCCTCCGCGTAGCGGGCCTTGCGCTTGGCGACCCGGCCGACCGGTTCATCGACCGCGGTGTGTCCGGAGGCGAACTGCGCTTCGATGCCGTCACGGAGCATGACGAGTGCCTCGGAACGCAGTTGGGAGATCCGTGACTCGGTCACACCCAGCTCGTCGGCCAGCGCCTGGGACTTGCGTCCGTGCAGGAAGTAGCCGGCGATCACGGTTCGGTGACGTTCGGGCAGCAGGTCGACCGCGTCGCGCATGTAGGCGAGCAGTTCACGGTGCTCCAGCTCCTCGGACGGTTCGACCGAGTCCTCGTCCTGGAGCATCTCCATGAGGGTGAGGTCCTCGTCGGCGTCGTTGACCTCGTATTCGAGGGCGAGCACCACCGAGCGGAACAGGCGGTCCCGGAGACGGTGGAGTTCCGTTCGTGTCAATCCGAGGGCCTGGGCGACCTCGTCGGGTGTGGGGGTACGACCCAGTTCCGACGCGAGGCGCTGCTCGGTGCTCTCGAGGCGTCGGGCACTGTTGCGCACCGACCGCGGTGCCCAGTCCGCCGCACGGACGGCGTCGAGGATCGCGCCACGGATCCGTCGTGCCGCGTACCGGTCGAAGGGCACACCCCGGTCGGGGTCGAATCGGCGGGCCGCCTCGACCAGCCCCAGGGCCCCGGCCGTCGCGAGTTCCTCGCGGTCGACGGGGCGTGGGACTTGGACGGCGCCCGGGTAGTCGACGTGCCGGACCAACGGCAGATTAGCCTCGAACAGTGCCCGGCGGTAGCGGTCATAGATGGTGCCCATCAAGAATCCTGTTCCGGTGCCGCCGCCCCTGGGGGTATCGGATACCTGGTTCTGCAACCCCTGCTCTCACGTCATCGAGGCGCGTCGGCCCGTGATCGTGGCCATGACGATTACCCGTCCCGGCGAGACGTGGCAAACATGGATTCCCGAGACACACATCGAAATGTGATGAAATACGGCGAGAAGATGTGTCGATCGTTACACGACCGTCATCTCATCTCAACCGGATCGAGGCGTACGAACCGGGGCGATCCGACGGATCAGGCCGCTGGAGCGGCCCCCTCGAACAGCGCCGCCCGGACCCCCCGGTGTGCGAGTTCGGTGAGGAAACCGAGCGGGTCGAAGTGTCCGGACACACTGGCAACGCCGGCGCGCGTACCTTCGCCCCGGCCGATCCGTGCCGCGGCCACCGCGGCGACCGCCGCCCCCGCGACCGCCGGACGGTCCATCGCGCCCAGGACCACGGTTCGGGTGCCACCGTCGTGTCGACCGCGCAGTTCGACCCGGATCGCTCCCACCGCTCCTTCGGGGTGCGGGGGTCGGAGCATCGGCAGCCGGGCGAGCAGTCGATCGCGCCGGGTGCCGGCCATTCGGGCCGTGATCCGCGCCGCGTCGGGGAAGACCGGCTGCAACAGCAGGGGTTCGCACAACGCCCCGCGGTAACAGTCGGCGCCACCGACCGGGTCGGGGAAGAAACAGAGCTCGCGTCCCGAACCCGAGGGCCGGTTCATCCAACGGCCGTCGATCCACTCGGTGGCCCGCCCCGCGAAGGTCCGATGGTGCTGGTGGGCACAGGCTGGTCCGCCGGTCCCCAACCAGGCGACGTGGATCTCGGACACCACGTCGAACCAACGTGCCCCGTGACCGGCGAGCAGGCAGCTCAGACCCGGCGAGAACGCCGCACCGGCGACCACCGGCACGTCGGCCGCGATCGCCTCGTCGTCCAGCGCGAGCAGTTCCCCGACCGCATCGAGGGAATCGGCGGTGCACACCACCGGACGCCGGTACGCGAGCAGGCGGCGGACCTGGTCGGGTTGGACCTCGGCCGGTCCGGCGAGCAGCGCCGCGTCGCACCCGGCGATCTCGTCGGGGATCGTCCCGTCGGGCGTTCCGGACGCCACCGACGCGATCGGACCGAGGACCTCGGCGACCGCCGTGCACTTGGCCGTGTCCGGATCGGCCAGGACCAGCCCGGTCACGCCCGGGGTGGACACCAGTTGCCGTGCCGCGCGGGCACCGAGGGCGCCGACGCCGACGACCGCGATCCGCATCAGTCGAGCTCGGGGCCGGACAGTTCCCGCCACCCGCCGTCGCGCGGCGGCACACCACCGGACCCGCGCAGTCGGAGCACCGCCGCCAGGATCGTCGCGAATCCGAGGGCGACGAGCGCCCGTCGGATCAGCGTCATCACTGCAAAACGGGACTGTGCCATGGCCGATCGCCTCGAGGGAACACTGCTGCGGTGTGGGGCTAGCAGGAGTCGAACCTGCGACCTCACCCTTATCAGGGGTGCGCTCTAACCAACTGAGCTATAGCCCCGCTCGGGGAACGCTAGTGGCTGGGCGGCCACGGGGACCAGCTCGGCCCGGGGCCGTCACAGGTTGCGCTCGTCGAGTTCCTCGTCGTCGTCCTCGGAACCGGCGACCTCGATCACCGTGAACCGGATCCCACCGGTGGCCTCGGCGATGAGGTTCACCACCGCGGCGCCCAGGGTGACCAGCACGCTGCCGGCGACCAGCAGGATCGCGCCTCCCAACGCGACCGCCCGGAACAACTGGGCACCGTTGAAGTTCCAGTTGTCGAAACCGATCTGGCGCATGAACTGTTCGATGTGGTGCACCTGGCCGGTGGCGTTGGCGATCGACCACCCGAACCCCGCGGCCAACAGGAAGATCACGTAGAAGACCAAACCACCCAGCAGCGCGACCTTGAACACCGACCACAGCTGGATGTGCCGGACGATCCGCACCACGCGACGGCCCGGTCGTCGCACCGTTGCGGCGCGACCGCGCACCGGATCGTCGTCGGTGCCGTCGTCGTCGAGCCCGGCATCGGCGTCACCGTCGGGACCGGAAGCGCGCCTCGGCGCGGACCGACGGTTCCGGCGACGCGTTCGGCCGGTCGGCTCGGTCGTGTCGGGGGTGTCCCGGGGGAGCGTCACCGGTGCCATGGCACCGCTCGGGGCGACAGCGGTGTCGTCGTCCTCCGCGGGAACGGTGATGTCCTCGACGGACGTCGGCTCGGTGGGGGCCACGCGGTCAGCCTAGTGCTGCGTCCACGGACGTTCCGTGGGTCCGCGCCGGCCCGACGGGACCCGCGTCGTGGACATGCTCAGCGGGTTCTCCACACCGGACGGGCCGCCGCACTCGAACGGATCGACGCGACGCGGACGGTCACGACCACGATGCGATCGACCCGACGGGTCGCGACGACCTCGGCACCGTTGGCCCGCGCGACCACCGCGGCGACCCGGTCACCGTCGACCGGGTCGAGCCGGTTCGCGGCCGCCAACGCGGCCGCGTCGGCCGCCTGCTGGGCCCGGGCACGATCGATCACGCCGGTCGCCACGCCCGCCAGCCCGACCACACACAGCACGAACAGCACCAGTACAACCGACGCGAACACCGTGACCTGGCCGTGCTCGGTGCGGCTGCACGCTTCGGTGCGGCTGCCGTGGTCCGCGGTGGCCACAGGCGCGTGGGAACCGATCGTGGCACCTTCACCGACCCGGCTGGAGGACATCGTGTCCCCCTACCCCACGATCGGCCGACCCAAACCCCTCGGGGGGCGGATCACACCGGCCCGGCGGTCACCACCCCGGTCAGTCGTCCTCGGTGAGCACCGGTGCGACCGCCGCCACGTACTGGCCCTCGTCGAGGTTCATGACCCGCACGCCGGTGGCGTCGCGCCCCTGGGAGGAGATCTCGCGCACCGACATGCGGATGACGGTGCCACCCGAAGCGATCACGAAGATCTCGTCGTCGAGATTCACCATGAACGCGGCGGCGACCGACCCTCGGCTGCGGGTGAGTTTGATCCCGCGCACCCCCTGGATGCCCCGGTTCTTGGCGGTGAAGTGCTCCAGCTTGGTGCGTTTGCCGTAGCCGGTGTCGGTGACGATCAGGATCGTGGCCTCGTCGCGGGCGACGTCGCAGGACACGACCTCGTCGCCGTCCTTGAGTCTGATGCCCCGCACCCCGGCCGTGGAACGACCCATCGAGCGGACCTGGTCCTGGGCGAAGCGCACGGTCATGCCCTTGCGGGAAACCATGAAGATGTGATCGCCGTCGTTGACGGGGATCACCTTCGCGAGTTCGTCGCCCTCGTGCAGGCGGATCGCGATGATTCCCGCCCGCAACGACGAGTCGTACTCGGTGAACTTGGTCTTCTTCACCTGACCCTGTCGGGTGGCGAAGAACAGATACTGGTTCGTCTCGTAGTCCCGGGTGTCGATGACCGCTTCGATCCGTTCGCCGGGTTGCAGCGGCAACAGGTTGACGATCGCCGTGCCCCGGGCGGTGCGTTCCTTGCGGGGGATCTCGTGCGCCTTGAGCCGGTACACGCGCCCCAGGTTCGAGAAGAACAGCAGGTACGCGTGCGCGGTCGTGGTGAGGATCCGGATCACGTAGTCCTCGTCACGCAGTTTCGTGCCGGCCACCCCACGACCACCCCGGCCCTGGGTTCTGAACGCATCGGGCGACATCGTCTTGACGTACCCCTTGGCCGACAACGTGACGATCAGGTCCTCGTCGTCGATCAGATCTTCGATGTCCAGGTCGCCCGGGTCGTAGGTGATCTCGGAACGGCGTGGCGTGGCGAATTCGTCGCGCACCGCGGCCAACTCGGTCTTGATGACCTCGCGCAGCCGGACCTCGTCGGCCAGGATGGCCTCGAGCTCCGCGATCGTCTCGTTCAGTTCGGCGATCTCGGTCTCCAGGTCGATCCGCGCCAGGCGGGTCAGCCGACCCAACTGCATCTGCAGGATGTGTTCGGCCTGGGTCTCGGAGAATTCGAACGGTTCGGTGATCAACGCGGCGAGCGCCGCGGCACGGTCGTCGGAGGCCCGGATCGTGGCGATCACCTCGTCGATGACGTTGATCGCCTTGAGCAGGCCCTCCACGATGTGGGCCCGGGCACGGGCCTTGTCCAGGCGGAACTCCGAACGGCGTCGCAGCACCTCGATCTGGTGGTCGACGTAGGCGCCCAGGGCCTCGGCCAGGTTCAGCGTGCGGGGCACCCCGTCGACCAGGGCCACGAAGTTCACCGAGAAGTTCGTCTGCAGCTGGGTGTGTTTGTACAGGTTGTTCAGGATCACCAACGCCGGCGCGTCACGCTTGAGTTCGATGACGAGCTTGGTGTCCTCACCCGAGGAGGCGTCGTTGACGTCCGCGACGCCTTCGATGACCTTGGAGTCGACCAGTTCCTTGATCCGTTTCGCGGTGGCGGCGATCCCCACCTGGTAGGGCAGGCCGGTCACTTCGATGCGGTCCCGCTGCCGGCCGGTCCCCTCGATGATCTCGGTGCGGGCCCGCAGGCGGATCGAACCCTTGCCCGTACGGAACGCGTCCATGATCCCGGCGCGCCCCAGGATCATCGCGTCGGTCGGGAAGTCCGGCCCCTTCACGAACGCCATCAGGTCGTCGGGGGTCGCACCGGGGTTGTCGATCAGGTGGATCGTGGCGTCGATGACCTCACCCAGGTTGTGGGGCGGGATGTTGGTGGCCATGCCCACCGCGATGCCCTGGGACCCGTTGACCAGCAGGTTCGGATAGCGCGCGGGCAGCACGGTGGGTTCGGTGACCTCACCGGAGTAGTTGTCGGCGAAGTCGACGGTGTCCTCGTCGATGTCGGCGAGCATCGTCATCGCCAGCGGTTCCAGACGACACTCGGTGTAGCGCGCCGCGGCGGGGCCGAAGTCGGGGGAACCGAAGTTGCCGTGGCCGTCCACCAGAGGGTGGCGCAGGCTGAAGTTCTGGGCCATGCGCACCAGGGCGTCGTAGATGGCCGAGTCCCCGTGGGGGTGGAAGTAGCCCATCACGTGACCGGTCACCCGGGCCGATTTCATGTGGGAACGGTCCGGCCGGGCACCGATGTCGTACATGCCCCACAGGATCCGCCGGTGCACCGGCTTGAGGCCGTCACGAGCGTCGGGCAACGCCCGGGCGTCGATGACCGACATCGCGTAGTCCAGGAAGGACCGTTCCATCTCCTCGGAGATCTCGATCTCCTCGACGGAGAGCGGCTCCGGGGGCGGTGTCGTGTCGGTCATCGGGTTCCTCGTCGATTCGTTGCGGGGTGCGGGCGGGGTTGGCGAGCAGGGACGTCTAGATGTCCAGGAAACGGACGTCCTTGGCGTTGGTCTGGATGAACGACTAGCGGCTCGCC
>CAZVFF010000101.1:0-8096 GCA_964626395.1 uncultured Iamiaceae bacterium
ACGACCCCTGCTCGATCGACCCGTACACCTCGTCGGTGGAGATGTGCACGAAGCGCTCCACGCCGGCGGTGCGGGCGATGTCGCAGACGACGTTGGTACCGTCGCAGTTGGTCCGCACGAACGCGTCCGGCCCGGTGATGGAACGGTCCACGTGGCTCTCGGCGGCGAAGTGCACCACGGCGTCGTGCCCGGGAAGCGCCGCCGCCACCGCGTCGCGGTCACAGATGTCGCCCTGGACGAAGGTGACCCGGTCGTCGTCGACGACGTCGGCGATCGTCGAACGGTTCCCCGCGTAGGTCAGGGCGTCGAAGATCGTGACGGTGTCGTCGCTGTTCGCCAGCACGTGCCGTACGTAGTTCGATCCGATGAAACCGGCAGCCCCGGTCACGAACAGTCGCATGGCGGTCATTGTCCCACACCGCCGCCGGTCGCCCGGTGGCCGTCTCCCGACCACCCGGACCCCGGACCGGAACCCGCACCGCGACCATCGACGGGGCCGACGTCGACGGGCCGACGCAGCGACGGTGACCCCGGGCCCCGAGGGCTAACGTACTCCGGCTCGCGCGTCACCCGATGTGCCGCCCACCCGATCATGACATCCGAACATCCGCCCCGAACAGGGAAACTCGCGTACCAGCCCGCGCTCGACGGGATGCGCGCGGTCGCCCTGGTCGGGGTTCTCGTCGCACACGCTGCACTCGTGCAATCGGTGCTGGTCCTCCCGGCCTCGTTCATGTACGTCGACTTGTTTTTCGTGATCAGCGGCTATCTGATCACCACCCTGCTCCTCCGCGAAGCGGAGACGACCGGGCGGGTGAGCCTCAAGGCCTTCTACGTCCGGAGGTTCGCCCGTCTCTACCCGGTCATACTCCTGGCCGTCGTGATCATGGTCGTGACCCGTCTGGTCAGTCCGGATTCCCCCTCCACGCCGAGCTGGCTCTTCATCACGGGTGCGACCTTCTACTTCGCCAACTTCGCGGCCCTGATCAATCCGCTCGACGGTTCGAGCGCATGGATCCCGTTGTGGTCGCTCTCGATCGAGGAACAGTTCTACGCGGTGTGGCCGGCGGTGCTGTTGATCGTCGTCGGACGCGGTCGCCGTACGGGTCGAGCGCTGCTGCTGGTCGCCCTGCTGACCGTCGCGATGTGGATCCACCGTTCGTGGTCCTTCCACCACGCTTTGCACACCGACCACCTCGATGCGTCCGAGCGTTTCAAGGCGCTCGCACACGCGTGGCATTCCTTCGAGTACTCGACGTTCCAACGTCCCGACGGAATCCTCATCGGGTGCGCCCTCGCGCTGATCCTCGCGCGACCCGACCGTCCGAGTGCCCGCCTGTTGATCAGGCTCGCACCCCGGCTGCGCCCGGCCGCTCTGCTCGTGGTCGTCGGTATCGTCGCCGCGACCACCGGTGGCGCGGCGTGGCAGGTCTACTGGGGCCTCGCTGTGTTCAACATCTGCATCGCGTTGCTGATCGCCGATCTGTTGACGACCCGGGACTCGATGCTGTCGCGCTTTCTGGCCCTGCGACCCTTCGTCTGGATCGGCCGCCGCACCTATTTCATGTACGTGATCCACGCGGCGGTGTACGCATTCGCCTTCGACGTGCTCGGTTTCACATCGCTACCCGCCATCGCGCTCATCGTGGCGTTCGTCTTCGCGCTCAGCGGTGTCTCGTACCGGTTCTACGAGGACCCGATACGTCGATGGGGATACCGGACGAGTACGCGGATCATCACGAGTGAGACGCCCGGGATACGGGCCGGTCCCGACGACGCCGAGCCGGAACCGAGCCGGGACTGACGGTTCAGGCCCGCAGGCGGAAATGCGGTTGGAAACCGGGCGCGATCTCCGATCGCAAGGGGTTGGAACGGTCTCGATCGGACAGGACCGGATCGGTGACCCCCCAGTCGGCTCGGACCGCCGGGTCGTCCCAAGCGACGCCCAGTTCGTCGGCCGGGTTGTAGTACCCGTCGACGAGGTACGTGATCGTCATGTCGCTGAGCGCCGCGAAGCCGTGTGCCACACCCGGTGGAATGAACACACCCGCATGCGACTTCGTACCATCGGCCTGGATTCCCAGGTCGAGTGTGAGGGTTGCGCCGTCGGTCGGGGAACCGGTCCGCAGGTCGTGCAGGACGACCCGCGCCGTACCGTTCGGTACGTACCAGTAGTCGGCCTGGTGCAGGTGATAGTGCAATCCGACCACCGCGCCGCGTTGCCGATCACCGCGGTTGGCCTGGATCATCTCGCGTCCCTGCGGGAACCATTCCCGCCGGTAGGTCTCGACGAAATACCCACGCTCGTCACCGTGGACGTCGGGTTCCACGACGTACACGCCGACGATCAGATCGGATTCGGTCACTTGCACCACGACGGGGTCCTCTCGCGTCTCGTCGATACCGACCGAGAGGGTACCGGAACCCGCCGCTCCGGCCCGACGGTACCGGATCCGCGAAGCATTCGGCACCGACACGACATCCACACCGGGCACGATCGGCGAGTTCGACCACGGTGCCGACACCCGTGCCGCAACGTCATTCACTCCGCGACGACGTCGGAGGAACGGCGGGACCGTAACGTCACCACCACACGCCGCACACCCTCGAGCCCCAGCACGTAGACCGGACCCAGCAGCAGCGGATCGAGCGGCTCACGGAAGCGGGCGTTCTCGAAGACGTCGAACAGGATGCCCACGGTGGCGATGGACACCACGGTCCACGCGATGTACAACCGGGTCCAATCCGCCCCGTCGGCGTTACGACGCCTGATCCGCAGCAACGAGCGGATGCCGTACACGAGGGCGAGGACGACCCCGAACGTCACGGTGAGCGAGACCCGGTTCAGTTGCACCAGGCCGAGCATCTTTTCCGTGTAGGGCTGGACATCCCCGCTCGGCATGATGGACGGAACCGGTACCGGGACCGTGAGGGGTGCGTACAACCCGACCTCCCAGCGACGCCACCAGTCGTTGTAGGGATTCGCCGTGTGCAGATCCCAGCGAACGAAACTCACGGCCGACCCGACCACCGATCGGGCGTACGCCCCCGGGTCGGTGCGCAGCGCGGCGAACGCCTCCGCGCGTGCGTTCCGGTGCACGCGCAGGTAACAGACACTGTTCAGGTTGCGGTCGCCGGATGTTTCCTTGACGACATCATCGAGCGCCGGTGACCCGGTTCGAGGGTCGCATCGCCCGAAGACGTCCGCGTAGTCGTCGTAGAACCCGTAGGGCCGGACGAGTGCGGCGCGCGACAGCCGTCCGTCGTCGATCATCCGGTCGCGTGTCGCTTCGGGCAGTTGCAGCACGGTGGCACGGAAGAGGTTCATGCCGAGGAAACTCGAATACCCGGGACTGTCGAACCGCACCGTGTTGTGCACCGCCGGGGCTGCGGCCAGTGCAACGGCGATTCCGATGACCGCGACGGTCGGACGCCAGGCACGTCCGACCGGGCGGGCCAGGACCACGAGGACGATCGCGCCGAGGAACCAGATCGGATTCAACGTCGTGCGGGTCAGGATCCCCGCGACGAGCGTGGCCGCGAACAGGGCGAGGCGCAACGTGGACGGCCGACCCAGGTAGCGGCAGAGCGCCAGGGCCGAAACCACGAGGATCATCGACGTCGGTGTCTCGTAGGTCAACGACACCTCGTTGCGGATCGCCAGGGGTGACCATGCGACGAGGACCGTGGCGACCGTCGCGATCCAGCCACGAGCACCCAGTGCGAGCAGCAACGCGTACAGCGCGACGACGGTCACCAGACCCATCGCGAGGTACAGCACCTGGAAACTGATGCCGGCCGGGAACGGGGACCAGCGCAGCACCGAACCGACGAAGAAGTTGAACAACGGCGGCTGGATGTGCAGATCGGTGAACGCGACGAACGGGTCCGCCCGCAGCACCCCGAGATCGAGGAGGTGGATCTGGCCGCGCGAGCTGGTGGTGAAGTGCAGCCCCCCGATGAACAACACGACTCTGACGAGGAGAAACCCGCCGACGACCGTTGCGAGATGCAGCGGTCGCCACGACTCGGAACGGGTCACCGGGGAAGTGTAAGACACGCCCATCCCCGCTCTCGCCCCCCGGCCGCTGCTGCTAGACAGGACCGTCGTGAAAGGTCTGATTCTCTCCGGTGGTGCGGGCACACGGCTTCGACCCATCACCCACACCAGCGCGAAGCAGCTGGTCCCGGTCGCGAACAAACCGATCCTGTTCTTCGGCATCGAGGACCTGGCAGCCGCGGGGATCACCGAGATCGGTATCATCACCGGCACCACCGGCGACGAGATCCGTGCCGCGGTCGGCGACGGGTCGGCCTTCGGGGTGCGGGTGACCTACATCCCCCAACCCGAGCCACTCGGGCTGGCACACTGCGTCCTGATCGCAAGGGATTTCCTGGGCGACGACGACTTCGTCATGTATCTGGGCGACAACCTGCTGCGCCAGGGCGTGACCGAGTTCGTCGCTGCGTTCGACGACGATCGACGCCGCAGCGCGCAACCCGCCCTCGGCGAGAACCCCGAGTCGGCGAGCGCACAGATCCTGCTGGCCCGGGTACCCGATCCGGAACGTTTCGGCGTCGCCGAGATCGGTCTCGACGGCGGTGTGGTGCGACTGGTCGAAAAACCGGAGGTGCCGCCGTCGGATCTCGCGCTCGTCGGCGTGTACCTGTTCGACGCGAGCATCCACGACGCGGTCGCCGCGATCGAACCCTCCGCACGGGGCGAGTTGGAGATCACCGATGCCATCCAGTGGTTGATCGACCACGGACACCGGGTTCGTCACGAGATCGTCGACGGGTGGTGGATCGACACGGGCAAACTGGACTCGCTGTTGGAAGGCAACCGTCTGGTGCTCGACACGATGCAGCCGACGATCGACGGGTCGGTGGACGACGCGTCGCAACTGTCGGGCCGGGTGATCATCGAGGACGGCGCCACCGTCGTCGATTCGACGATCCGGGGACCGGCGATCATCGGACGGGACACGATCCTCCGCCGTTCCTACGTGGGCCCCTACACCTCGATCCACCACGACTGTGTGATCGAGGATGCCGAGATCGAACACTCGGTCGTGCTCGCCCACGCCACGATCGAGGGTGTCCCCCACATCACCGACTCGTTGATCGGCAAACGCGTCCGGGTGACCCGATCACGGGCGCGCCCACGGGCCAACCGGCTGATGTTGGGTGACCATTCGGTCGTCGAGATCGACTGAGACGCCCGTCGGGGTCCGGCCGACCCCGGGCCGTGACGGCGCCGGGGGGAACCGGAGACGTCGCTCAGCGGCGGGCGAGCAACGCCACGTCGGAGACGCCGTCCAGGTCGACCAACGCGGTGGTGGTGTCGGTGTCGACCGGTTCGGAGGTCGACACGACCATCAGCGCGCCCTCACCCGAGGGGGAACGACCCACCGCCATGTCCGAGATGTTGACCCGCGCATCACCCAGCAGCGTGCCGACGCGTCCGATGACCCCGGGGCGGTCGTCGTTGCGGACGACCAGCATGTTGTTGGCCGGGGGCACATCGAGGGTGTGGTCGTCGACCATGACCAGGCGGGCTTCGCTCTTGAGTCCGCTGAGCGTACCGGCGAGCGCGTGTTTCGGGCCGCGCACGGTGATCAGGTTGACGTAGTCCCTCGCCGACGTGGAGGTCGTGTCCCGCACGTCGATCCCCCGGTCGGTGGCCAACTGGGGGGCGTTCACGTACGACACGGGTTCGTCGGTCGACATCGAGAAGAAGCCCTTGAGGACCGCCAGGGTGAGGATGCGCGTGTCGTAGTCCGCGATCTGACCCTCGTAGGTGATCTCGAGGGTGTCGGGCGCACCGCCCGACAGGAGCGCGAACATCGACCCGATCCGTTCGGCGAGCGGGAGGAAGGGGCGGACGGTCTCCGACGCGGCGGACGCGTCGACGTTCACCGCGTAGGGGACGAAGTCGCCGGCCAGGGCCAGTTCCACCATCTCGGCGATCGTCTGACCGGCCTTGTCCTGGGCTTCGGCCGTCGAAGCTCCCAGATGCGGGGTGACCACGACCTCGGGAAGCGCGAACAGCGGCGACTCGGTCGTGGGTTCCGATGCCCACACGTCGAGCGCGGCACCCGCGACGCGGCCCGAGGAGATCGCTTCGGCGAGGTCGGCCTCGTTGATGATCCCACCCCGGGCGACGTTGACGATCCGCAGCCCCGGCTTGGCCTTCGCGAGCGCTTCGGCGTCGATGAGGTTCATCGTCTCGGGGGTCTTGGCCACGTGCAGCGTCACGAAGTCGGCGGTGGCCAGGAGCGTGTCGAGATCGACCAGGTCGATGTTGAGCTGTCGTGCCCGATCGGGGGCGACGAACGGGTCGTACGCGATGAGTTTCATGCCGAACGCCATGGCTCGTTGCGCGACGAGCTTGCCGATCCGCCCCAACCCGATCACGCCGAGGGTCTTGTCGGCGAGTTCCACCCCGGTCCACTTGGACCGCTCCCAGCGACCCTGGGTGAGCGCGGCGTGGGCCTGGGGCACGTTCCTGGCCTGGGCCAGCAGCAGGGCCATGGTCTGCTCCGCGGCCGACAGGATGTTCGACTGCGGCGCGTTGACGACCATCACGCCGGCGGCCGTGGCCGCTTCGGTGTCGACGTTGTCGAGGCCGATCCCGGCCCGTCCGACGACGACGAGGTCCTTTCCGGCGGTGATCACCTCGGGAGTGACCGTGGTCGCCGAGCGGATGATGAGGGCGTGGGCACCGCGGATCGCCTCGACGAGCTCGTCCGGGCTGAGGCCCGTGCGGACATCGACCTCGTGGCCCGCGGCGCGCAGCCGATCGAGTCCGGAGTCGGCGATCTTCTCGGTGACGAGTACACGGGCCATGGGTTTCATCATCGCGGTCGGCACGTCCGGGTCGCCAAACGGGCGCACCGCCGAGCGACTCGGACCACGACGCCGCGGTCAGGTCGTCGGGCTGATCACCTTGTCGGCGAAGTCGGCCATCACGTCACCGATCGCCGCCACGTCGAAGGTCATCGGGGGGACGAGGATCCGATCGACGCCCAGTTCGGCGAGGGCTTCGACCCGTCCCGGGTCGTCCGCGAGTCCGTCCGGCGCGTTCACGCTGATCTCGATCGCGCCAGGGTCGCGCCCCGCCTGTTCGGCCGCGTCGCGCATGATGCCGAGCAGTTCGGCGAGACGTTCGTCGTCGCCCTTACCCGGGTAGAACCCGTCGCCGAGGCGCCCGGCACGGCGCGCGGAGACGTCGCTGTGGCCACCGACGATGACCGGGACGGTGCCGTTCACCGGGTTCGGTTTCGCGATGCAGTCCGAGAACGACACGAACTCGCCCTCGTAGGCGGCCTTCTCCTCGGTCCACAGGGCCCGCATCGCCTCGATGTACTCGCTGGTGCGCGCGCCACGCCGTTCGAAGGGGACCCCCAGCGCATCGAACTCCTCACGGAGCCACCCGACCCCGACACCCAACTGGAACCGACCGCCGCTGAGCTGGTCGAGGGTCGCGGCCTCCTTCGCGAGGACCAGGGGATTGCGTTGGGGCAGGATCACGATCCCGGTGCCCAACACCAGGTCGGCGGTGTGCGCTGCGACCCAGGTGTGCCAGATCAGCGGGTCGGTGATGTCGACATGCTCTGCGCCGGGCATCTTCCCGGTCGACGAATAGGGGTAGGTGGACTCGTAGCCGTCGGGTACGACGACGTGCTCCACCGACCAGACCGATTCGAAACCGGTCTCCTCCGCGGCCCGGGCGAGCGCCACGGAACCCTCGGCGGTGGCGAACGGTCCGGCGTTGGCGAGCAGGTATCCGAACTTCACGTGTGTCCCCTTCGTGTCGGTTGGCCTCAGGAGTCTGCCAGACCCGCACCCGGAACCGGTTCGATGTCCTCGTCGAGTTCCAGTCCCCAGGCACGGGCGAAGAACCACAACTCGGCCTCCAGTGCCCGCACGATGTTCTCGGCCCGTCGGAACCCGTGGCCCTCGCCTTCGAAGGTGAGCGCTGCGTACGGGATCCCCTTCGCGGCGACCGCCTCGACGATCGCGTCGGCCTGGGAGGGTGGGACGACCGCGTCCTCGGACCCCTGGAGCACCCCGATCGGACACGCCAGACCGTC
>CAZVFF010000101.1:8106-8410 GCA_964626395.1 uncultured Iamiaceae bacterium
ACGGCGCGCTTCCGAGCTCCGACGAGCACCACCGACGACACCGATTCGAACCCGGTCTGCTCGGTGTCCCGGGCGAGGATCTCCAGATCGGCGATGCCGTAGGCGCTGAGTCCCGCGGTGAACGTGTCGGTGAAACACAACGCGGCGAGCGTGGTGAAGCCGCCCGCGCTGCCACCGCGGATCCCCAGCCGCGCCGGGTCGACGATTCCGTTGTCGGCCAGGTGCCGCGCCACCGCGGCACAGTCGGCGACGTCGACGACCCCCCACTGGCCGTACAACGCCTCACGGTAGGGCCGCCCGAATC
>CAZVFF010000102.1:0-8364 GCA_964626395.1 uncultured Iamiaceae bacterium
AGGGCACCACCGCCGCGGTGCCGCCCCAGGGGGGACGCAAGCATCCACACCAGGAATTCCTGCAGATCGATACCACCAACATCCTGTTCATCTGCGGTGGCGCTTTCGCCGGGATCGACGACATCATCGAGTCCCGCACGGGCTCGGCCGGGGTCGGTTTCGGGGCGGATGTGCGTCGCACCGACGAGAAGGACCTGGGTGCGCTCCTCGGTCAGGTGCTGCCCGAGGACCTGATGTCGTTCGGGTTGATCCCCGAGTTCATCGGTCGTCTGCCGGTGATCGGGGCGGTGTCGAGCCTGGACCGCGACGCGCTGGTGGAGATCCTGGTCGAGCCGAAGAACGCGTTGACCAAGCAGTACCACAAGTTCTTCGAGATGGAGGACGTCGACCTGGAGTTCACCGACGACGCGGTCGACGCGATCGCGGACCTGGCGATCCTGCGGGGCACCGGTGCCCGGGGTCTGCGGGCCATCATGGAAGAGGTCCTGTTGAACGCCATGTACGAACTGCCAGGACGGGACGACATCTCCAAGTGCGTGGTGTCCGCCGAGGTGGTGCGCGACAAGGTCAACCCGACCCTGGTGCCCCGCAAGAAGGCCCCGCCGCGCCAGTCCCGCCCCCGTCGCGCCGCCTCCTGACACACCCGCCGGCGACAAGCCGTTGAAATTTGGAGCGGAATCGTCCTCGGTGGGTGGGAACGCTCCGAATTTCGCAACGACCGCGGGTCAGGATCGGCTGATGGGCATCTCGGTGATGCCGCGGTGCTCCAGGTGCACGTGCCGGTCGGCGACCGCGAGCGGCGCGTCGTCGTGGGTGACGAGCAATGCGCCGATCCCGCGATCGTGGACCTCGTCGGCGATGAGTCGGATGACATCATCGGTCAGCTCGGGGTCGAGTGACGCGGTGGGTTCGTCGGCCAGCAGCACGTCGGGTTCGGCCATGAGCGCGCGGGCCACCCCCACCCGTTGACGTTCCCCACCCGACAGGTGCCGGGGCAGTGCATCCGCCCGGTGGGTGAGGCCGACGACCTCCAGTAATTCGGCGGCACGTTCACGACCTTCGGCGCGGCTGCGGCCCGCGATGTGGAACACCAGCTCCAACTGTTCGGTGGCGGTCAGTGACGGCAACAGGTTCGCGCTCTGGTAGATGATGCCGATCCGGGTGCCGCGGAGTTCGCCACGACGGCGTTCGGACAGGTCCCGGGTGGGGTGTCCGGCGATCACGACGTCGCCGATCCCGGCCCGGCGGAGCAGACCGGCGATCGCCAACAGCGTCGACTTGCCCGACCCCGACGCGCCGGTGAGGACGACGATCTCGCCGGAACCCACCGTCAGGTCGAGGTCGTCGAGCAGCACGCGTTCCCGGTCGCCGTCGGGCACGGTGACCCGCAGACCACGCAGTTCCAACGGTGACGGTGAGTCCGGGCCGGTCACGTCTCCGCCGATCCGAGCGCGATGGCGGGTTCGATCCCGGCGATGCGCCGCAACGGGACCAGGCTGCCGACGATGCCGGCGACGATCAACAGGACGATGCCCTGGAAAACCGTGGATGAGACGAGTGCGACCGGTGCCGCGCCACCGGACATTGCCGCGATGATCGCGGCGCCCAGACCGGTGCCGACCAGCGTCGCGAGCGTCACCACGATGATCATCTGGGCGAGACCGTCACGAACCACGTACCAGGTCGAGGCACCCATGGCCTTGAGCAGACCGACCTGACGGGTGCGTTGCACGATGAGCACGGTGAAGAACGCGCCCACCACCAGGGCGGAGATCACCAACAGGAAACCACGGATCAGCGTCATCGTCGTCTGTTCAGCGGTGTAGCCGGGGGAGCCGTCGTAGGTGGCGGTCTTGGTCTCGACCTCGGTGTCGGTTCCGGTGGCGGTCGTGTGGACCTCATCGGTGATCCCGTCGGGCAATTGCAGCGCGATCGCCGAGAATCTGCCCTCGGCCCCGGATCCGTACGTCAGTTCCTGCCACGTTTCCAGCGGCGTGTAGGCGATCGCAACGTGCCCGTAGGAACCGGCGAAGGTGAACCCGAGCACCGGCAAGGTCACCCCGGTTGCCGAGAACGTGTACTGGTCGCCGACGGCGATCCCCTCGTCGGCCAGGTCGGCCGACAACACCAGACCCGGTTCGCCGGCCAGTGCGTCGTGTCCTTCGGGACGTTCGACGAGGAAGCTGTCGGACTCGACGCCGAACAGGGCGATGTCCAGGTCCGGTGAGTCGCCGTCGGACTTGGCGTTCGCGAACGAAACGCCCAGCGGTGTGGCCTCCACATCCGGTAGCTGCCGGTAGGTGGCGAGGGTGTCCGGGTCGATGGTGGACCGTGAGAACGTGGCCTTCGAACCCTGCTCGAAGGCCATGTGGTCGAACGGGAGGGCCTGCAATGCCGAGATGCCGTCGCGCTGCAGACCGTTGGCGAGTGCACCGAGCACGGTGGTCAACAACGCGACCAACAGCACCACGAGACCGACGAGCAGGAAGCGGGTCCAGGATCTGCGCAGGTCCCTCAGCGCGATGAACACGTCGACTCGTTCAGGGTGGGGGTCACGTCCGGGTTCGGCTCTCCACGGCGCGGTTGCACGGTCCGTACAGCCTGACGCCTCGACCTGCCGTTCACGAAATTCGGAGCGGAATCGTCTCCTTCGGGTGATTCCGCTCCGAATTTCAGCTGGTTCGGGCCAGTTCCCGTCTGCGGCGGACGGCCGTTGCATGGATCTGGGAGGCGACCCGTCCCGGATCCCGCAGGTGGGTGATCGTGTACCGCAGCACCTGGTAGCCGTGCGCGATCAAGAGGTTCTGACGCTCCAGGTCGCCGTCCAGCGCCTCACGGGTACCGTGCACGCTCAGCCCATCGACCTCGATCACGAGCTTCGCGTCGGGGATCAGGAAATCGGGGCGGATGCGGCGACCTCCGATGACCAGCTCGTGTTGATACACGACGTCGATACCGAACCGGTGGGAGCACAGCCGCGCCATCAACGGCTCGAGCACGCTCTCGGGTCGGGCGTCGCCCAGGGCGCGTTCGTCCAGTACCTCGCGGAGCACGCCGACACCGTTCCGGCCCCGCCCGGCGACCTCGTCGATGACGGCTCGAAGGCGTGGAACCGTCGTCAACCGGCGATGCAGTGCGGTCTCCAGGGCGTTCACGAACGTCGTCGGGTGTATCACGCAGCCCACGTCGACCAGCGTGCGGCTCGCGTTCGTGACGGTCACACCACGAAGCACCGTGAGGTGATGGGGGCCGAGATCCCGGGAGCGGTGGATCACGACCCCGCGGGGTTCGGGATGACGTTCGGTACGGACACTGATCTCGATGGGTGGGTCGCGGTGGTACAGACCCCACAACCAGAGCGCCGACCGGTGGGATGCCGCCACGAGTCCGTCCACCCCGAGACACGCGGCGATCAGGTGCCGACGTGTGGACATGGCGGTTCCCGCGGTCCGGTAGACACCGGCATGGACCCGTTCCAGGACCCCCTGCCGGGCGAGCGAGCGGATCTCACCCGGTCGGAGTCCGGTGTCCTGCAACTGCCGTGAGCTGACGATCCCGAGTCCGCCCTGTGCGATCGAGTCGACGGCGCGGGCCTTGCGGGATCGGGCGTGTTCGGTGTCGGACCGGGTGCGTTCCATGCGCTCCCCATACCCGGAAGCCCCGACGGTCAATCCTCCTGCTGAAATTCGGAGGGGAATAGCCCGTCAGGGACGATTCCCCTCCGAATTTCAAAAATGGGGGAGGGGACTACTTCGAGTAGTCGTAGAAGCCTTCGCCGGACTTGCGACCCAGGTGACCGGCGGCGACCATGCGACGGAGCAACGGCACCGGCGCGTAGTGCGGGTCCCGGAACTCGTCGTACAGCGCATCGAGGATCGCCAGTGACGTGTCCAGACCCACCAGGTCCAGCAACGCCAGCGGACCCATCGGGAAGTTGCAGCCACCCTTCATGGCCTCGTCGATGTGGTCCCGGCTGGCGGTGCCGTTCTCCAGCATCCGCACCGCGTTGTTCAGGTACGGGAACAGCAGGTGGTTCACGATGAACCCGGCCCGGTCCTTCACCTCGACCGGGTTCTTCCCGCAGTTCGCGGCGAACTGCGTGGCCGCGGCGATCGTGTCGTCCGACGCGGTCCGTGGGCGGATGATCTCCACCAGTTTCATCGCCGGGGCCGGGTTGAAGAAGTGGATGCCGCACACCTGCTCGGGCCGTTGGGTCGACACCGCCATCTGGATCACCGGCAACGTGGACGTGTTGGTCGCCAGGATCGCACCCGGTTTGACGATGCCGTCCAGCTCGGCGAACAACGCCTCCTTGACGGCCAGGTCCTCGACGACCGATTCGATCACCAGGTCGCAGTCGGCCAACGCCGACAGGTCCGACACGCCGGTCACCCGACCCAGCACCTCGTCGCGGGTTGCCTGGTCGATCCGTTCCTTGGCGACCTGGCGGTCCAGCGAGCGGGCGAGTGCACCGACCATCGCGTCGGCCGATTCCTGCTTCCTGGAGCGCAGCGTCACCTGGTAGCCGGCCTTTGCCGCCACCTCGGCGATGCCCGACCCCATGATCCCCGAACCGATGATCCCGACGTGAGAAATCTCGTTTGCCATCCGGCAAGGCTAGGACGTGCCCCGGCCCGGGCAAGAACGCGTCGGGCCGATCCGGTTGTCGCCCTCCACGACACGGGTCCCGTCGACTGGACTACTTTCGACGGTGTGACGTCGGAGATCGCGTGGAGGTTGCGCCCATGAACGGAACGCTCGCGCTCGTCGGCGGGGACCCCTTCGGGGACGGGTGCGCCTTCAACCGGACCCTGGTCGAGGCCGTCGGCGCGACCCGGGTCGCGGTGTTGCCCACCGCGGCGGCGTTCGAGGGGCCCGATGACGCCGTCGCACAGGCGACCGCGTACTTCGGTGGTTTCGGCGTCGCCGTGGACCCGGTGATGGTGATCCGGCGTGCGGACGCCAACGAGGCCGAGCACGCCGAGGTGTTGCGGGCCGCACGGGTGATCTATCTGGTCGGTTCCTCGGGCATGCACGCCCGCCCGACGCTGCAGGACACCCCGGTGTGGGAGGCGATCGTGGGCGCGTGGCGGGGCGGCGCCACCGTGGTCGGTTCCGACGCGGGTGCCCAGATCCTGTGCGATCCGATGGTCGACGACCGGGGCGGCGCGTTCACCGTCGGGTTGGGTCTGATCGAACGGGTCGCGGTGATCTCGCGGTACGAATCCTGGAGCGCGGACGCGCTCGCGCGCATGCGTCAGATGACCAACGAGGACCTGGCCGTCATCGGGATCGACACCGCGACGGCGGCCGTCCGTTCCCCCAGGGGCGACTGGACCACCGAAGGCGCCGGACGGGTCGAGGTGCACATCGGCACCGAGCCGTCCACCCTCGAAGCTCTGCAACGCTGAGACGCGGACGCCACCGGGGTCGCGCCGAGACCCCGACCCCCCCACGAAATTCGTACGGAAAATCCGGCGTCGACGGCTTTTCCGTACGAATTTCAGAAATGGGGGGCTGACGTCACCGGGGTCGTGGCGAGGCCGTGGCCCCGGGCATGGCCGACCGGACCGGGTCAGTCCGAGGTGATCGTGACCTTCTCGACGGTGACCTCCGGCGACGGTCGACCCTCGCCCGACGCGTCGACGTCGGCGGTCTCCACGATCTTCTGGAGTTCGGCGAGTCCCTCGGTGACGTGGCCGAACACCACGTAGGTGCCCTGGGCGTCCAGGTTGGCCGCGCCCGGTCCGGTGACGAAGAAGAACTGCGCCCCGGCACCGTCCTTCTGGGAGGTGCGGGCCATGACCAGATCACCCGGCGAGTAGGTGTAGCCACCCCGGGTCGAGTCGGCGTTGAACTCGCCTTCGTCGAGCAACTTGTAGCCGGGCCCGGGGTCCGCGGACGACTGGGTGTGCGGTGATCCGCCCTGGATGATCTCGATGCTCGTGTTCACCCGGAACAGTTCGGTGTCGTCGTAGTACCCGTTGCGTGCCAGGAACACGAAGTTGTTCGCGGTGCCCGGAGTGGCCTCCGTGTCCAGGGTCGCTTCGATCTTCCCGGCGGTCGTGTCGAAGGTGGCGGTGTAGGTCCTGCCGTCCTCGAGGCAGTTCTCCGGCGCGTCGTCGAAGTCGATGGTCGGTTCGGCGGCGCCGTCCTCGGGCGGACACGCCGTGGTGCCGTAGGTGAACCCGGTCGGTTCCAGCACCGCGTCGGTCGTGGGTGGCATCGTCGCCTCGGTGGTGTCCGATGCCTTCTCCGATGGCCCCGAGTCGCCTCTGCCCAGGTAGATCAACCCGACGATCACCGCGACGGCGGCGACCACCACGACGAACCCGATGATCGTCCTGCGCCGTGAGTCGGCACGGTCCAGGGCGGCCTGCGCCTGCATCTTCGCGGCCCGGTTCGCCTTCTGACGTTCACGTTTTTCGGTACCCATGGTCCGACGACGATACCAAGACGCCCACGGCGGACGGCACGTCGAAACGTGCCGGGCAACGCGTCGCCGCGCCCCGAGGGCTCGGAGCTGTGCCACAATCACGGGTGTCCGTGCCCCGGCTCCACCGGGGGTCCGCGTCCGGACCGTGCAATGTCGGACGAGCGCGACGGAGAAGCGTGCAAGTGAACCGAGAGCGTGCTCCACGGAACGACGACGAGGAAGACGACGCAGCGCCGGGTTTCGCGCTGACCGTCGGGGCGCGTCTGCGGGCAGTGCGTCGCCAGCGGGGGATGTCACTCGCCGATGTCGAGGAACGTTCCGAAGGGCGCTGGAGCGCATCCGCGCTCGGTGCCTACGAGCGGGGGTTCCGGAACATCACGGTTCCCCGCCTGCGGGAGCTGGCCGACTTCTACGACATCCCGATCGGCGTGTTGTTGGGCGAACCGGTCGTCGGGACCGAGGCTTCGAGACCCCGTTCGATCGTGCTCGACCTGGAAGCGTTGCGACGGACCGCGACCGACACGCCCCTGATGCGGTTCGTGAACTCGATCGTGGTGGCACGCGGCGACTTCAACGGCCGCGTGTTGTCGTTGCGTAGCGACGATCTGCGGGCACTGTGCGCGCTGGTGGGCGCCGACTCGATCGCCGAAGGGGTCGCGATCCTGCAGGACCAGGGCGTTCTGATCGGGGCCGACGACCCGGGGACGGCCCGGACCGACACGCGACCGGGCTGACCACGAGCCGCGCGTTTCCCGGGGTGGGTGGGCGCGGACGGTACCCTGGCGACGTGGCACTCCTGGTCCAGAAGTTCGGTGGCTCCTCGGTGGCCGACGCCGAACGCATCCGCGAGGTCGCCGACTACGTCGCCCGTCGGCGACGCCGCGGCGACGACATCGTGCTGGTCGTCTCTGCGATGGGCAACGACACCGACGAGTTGCTGCACCTGGCACGGGAGGTGTCGGACACCCGCCCCGGGCGCGAGATGGACATGCTGGTCACCGCCGGTGAACGGATCGCCACCGCGTTGGTGTGCATGGCGCTGCACGACATCGGCGTGCCCGCCGATTCGTTCACCGGTTCCCAGGCCGGATTCCTCACCGACACCAACCACATGAACGCCAAGATCCTCGAGGTGAAACCCGACCGGGTGCGCGACAGCGTCGACAAACGTCGCGTCGCGGTGGTCGGTGGGTCCCAGGGGGTGTCCACCGCCGGCAACGTCACGTTCCTGGGCCGGGGTGGGTCCGACACGACGGCCGTGGCGCTGGCCTACGCGTTGGGTGCCGACGCGTGCGAGCTGTACACCGACGTGCCCGGGGTGTTCACCGCCGACCCCCGTGTGGTGGACCGAGCGGTCCGCATGGACCGGGTCTCCTTCGACGAGATGCTCGACATGTGTGCCACCGGTTGCCCGAAGCCGGCGATGCGTTCGGTCGAGTTCGCCCGGAACTGGGGCGTTCCACTGCACGTGCGGTCCAGCTTCACCTGGCAACCCGGCACCTGGATCACCGAGGAGGAATCCGACATGGAAGACGCCATCGTCTCCGCAGTCACCCATGAAGAATCCGAGGCGAAACTGACCGTCACCGGTGTGCCGGACCGGCCCGGGATCGCGGCGACGCTGTTCCGGCGTCTGGCCGAGGTCGACGTGAACGTCGACATGATCGTGCAGAACGTGTCGGTGGGCGGCGTCACGAACATCTCGTTCACCGTGCCCCAGGCGAGCCTGGAGGTGGCGACCGGGGTCTGTGACGACTACGTCGCCGACATCGACGCCGCCGGGGTGGTCCCCAAGGACACGATCGGCAAGGTCTCGATCGTGGGTGCGGGCATGCAGACGAACCCCGGTGTGGCGGCCACGGTGTTCGAGACGCTCGCCGAGAACGACATCAACATCGAGATGATCTCGACCTCGGCGATCCGGATCT
>CAZVFF010000103.1:0-8357 GCA_964626395.1 uncultured Iamiaceae bacterium
GATGCCCTTCTTGAGCGGCTGGACGATCCGGTGGTCGGTGCGGTTCCGGGTGCCCTCCCAGAAACCGGCCATCATCTCGCCGTCCAACAGTTTGGCGACCTGGATCTCGCTGGCCCGTAGGGTCGCGGCGCGGTACAGCTCGGTCGCCTGTTCGGTGAATTCGATCTTGCGTCGGCGGAGATCCTCACGGCGGAAGGTGGGCACGGCACCCAGTTCGTCGACCGCCCAACGCAGCATGTTGCCCTTGCGACCCCTGCGGCGGAACAGCGACGGCTCCGCGGGGATGAACGTGCGGCCCCGCAGGGGACGCAACGCTTTGAGTTTCTCGGCGAACGCCACGATGACGTACTGGTCGTCGGCGGTGATGTGGTTCGGCGAGACGATCAGCCGCGTGTCGGATTCGATGGCCTCGGTGATCGCCTCGGGCGCCCCTTCGTCGACGGTCAGGTCACAACGGAACACGCGGGCCATCACGAAATGCGCGAAGCGGGCGAACGCGCGGTTCTGGCGGTGCTGCTCGTAGTAGTCGTACACGGCCTCGTGGTTCGACAGTTCCACTTCGGGACGGGCCATCGGGCGGACTCCGGGTTCTCGGGCGAGCGGGCGGGTGGGGGCGACGGGCACGGCTGCGCCGTCGTCACACTCTACCAATCGGTAGAGAACCCCTTGTCGCCGGAACAGTACTCGCCGAACGGCGCGATGAACAGCGGTCACCGGTCACACGACGCCGAGAGCCGGCGCCCACGGGCGCGTCAGCGGACGCGCCCACGCGGGCCGCCCCGGTTCCCCGCGTCGTCCAGTGTCCGAGCGACAACTGGCCTCATTGGAATTGGCGGCGGTTGCGTAATTCTCGAACCGGTGACCCGCGTCGTCCAGTGTCAGAGCGACAACTGGTGGCTCGGCACACCGGACACGGCCGATTGTCGCTGGAACGCTGGACGGTGGACGTGCCAGCCGGATGCGTCTCGCCGTCATTCGGAACCCGCGCCCATGGACGCGCCCGCGGGCGCGTCCGCGGGCGCGGCACCATCCGGTGACCGTGTCGACGACGAGGAGCCGACGATGCGCTCCGACACGAGCGGGATAGCCTGCGGGGCCATGACCCCACAGGCCGCCACCGACGACCGTGTCTACTTCCGCCAGCTCCTCTCGGGCATGGACATCGCCGACGACGACCCCGTCGCGATGCAGATGGTCAACTTCATGGACCTGATCGGCGACCGCCAGACCGGTGAGGCGCTCGTGGTCGACCCCGCCTACGACGTCGGGGCGATCCTCGACATCCTCGCCGCCGACGGCATGCGCCTGACCGGCGTGCTGGCCACCCACTACCACCCCGACCACGTGGGCGGGTCGTTGGGCGGCCACGCCATCGAGGGCATCGACGCACTGCTGGAACACACCGAGGTGCCGATCCACGTCCAGGACGACGAGGTCGAATGGGTCACCAAGGCGACCGGGGTCGACGAGAAGCACCTGCTCGGCCACGACTCGGGCGCGGTGATCACCGTCGGCGAGGTGCCGGTCACCTGCATCCACACGCCGGGGCACACCCCGGGCAGCCAGTGCTTCCTGGTCGACGGCAGACTCATCGCCGGTGACACGTTGTTCCTGAACGGGTGCGGACGGACCGATCTGCCCGGTTCGGACCCCGCTGCGATGTACGAGTCGCTCACCACCAAGCTCGCCAAGGTCCCCGGCGACACCCTGCTGTTCCCCGGCCACCTGTACTCGGAGAAGCCCTCGGCCCCGATGAGCGAGGTGCGTGACCGCAACATGGTCCTGCGCGACATGCCCCGCGACGAATGGCTGCGCGTCTTCACCTGAACCGGCCGAGCCCGGTCACCCGGCCGACTCGGATCGGACCCACCCTCTGACGAAATTCGGAGCCGAATCGTCACCGGCGGGTCGCAACGCTCCGAATTTCGGAACGGTCCGGACCACGCCGACCAAATTCGGAGCAGAACCGCCCACCCACGACGTTTTCGCTCCGAATTTCAGAAGAGGTCAGAACGGGGGAGGGGGAGGCGGGTGATGCCGAGGCGTTCCTCCACCATCGTGACGTACTCGTCGGACACGTCGGCCAGCACCGCCAGCCGTCCCAGCATCCGTGCGACCGCGCCGGTGGTTCCCGACCCGCACATCGGGTCCAGGATCAGCTCACCTTCGACGGTGGCCATCTTCACCAACGGTTCGTACACCTTGACCGGTTTCTGCGAGGGATGGCCGGTCTGTTCGTTCCGGCCGATGAACCCCACCAGCAACGCCGTCTCGATCACGCTCGGCGGGCCGGGGATGTAGCGCAGCTTGCCCTCGGCCTGCTTGGCCAGTTGCGCTTCGTTCAGGAACGCCTCGGGGTGCATGACCGCGTCGTCACGGGTCAGGTGCAGACACGTCATCTGCGCCGAACGCCAGCCGCGGATCACCGACGGGTTGTTCTTGTAGTACCAGGTCAGCCAGGCCTCGAGTTCCAACGGTTCGGGTAGCACGTCGACGAACCGGGCGATGATCTCGGGGAACCCCCACAGGTACACGTGCGGTGCCACCGCACCGGCCGCATCGAGCAGCCCGACGACGTACGGGACGTAGTCCTCGCGCACCCCGCCGACGCCCTTGTTGTACCAGGGGTCGAGCATCACGCACGTCGCGTCCGGCACCGCCGAACCAGCGTCGGCCGACCGCTGCGCCAGCGCACGCCACAACGCCAACGTCGCCGACACGTCCAGCGGTTCGAGCACCACCACCCCGTCGGCGTCGAGCCGTTCGGCCAGACGCCCCGCGAACGCGTCGAGCGCGTCGGCCCGTGCACCCGCGAGGGCGGGTCCGGAAACCGGTTCAGCCATACATCGCGTCGATCACGTCGCCGTAACGCTCGAGGATCCCCCGCCGTTTCAACTTCAACGTCGGGGTCAACACGTCCGAGTCCGGTTCCCACACGTCACCCAACACCGTGAACCGTTTGATCTTCTCGACGTGGTTGAACGGTGCCATCACCGAGTCCAACTCCTCGGCGATCGCCGCATGGACCTCGTCGGTGCGAGCCAGCACATCCAGATCGGTGGGCAGGCCACGTTCGGCGGCCCAACCCGGGGCGACGTCGGCGTCCAGGGTCACCAACGCGGACACGAACTTGCGGTGGTCGCCGATCGCGGCGGCCTGGTCGACCAGCGGGATCGTCTTGACCGCCGCTTCCAGGTTCGCGGGCGAGATGTTCTTGCCACCGGCGGTGACGATCAGTTCCTTGATGCGACCGGTGATCGTCAGATGGCCGTCCGCGTCCAGCGATCCGACGTCGCCGGTGTGCAGCCACCCGTCGGCGTCGATCGTCTCGGCGGTCTTGTCGGGTTCGCCCAGGTAGCCGGCGAACACGTTGCCGCCCCGGTACAGGATCTCGCCGTCTTCGGCGATCCGGCACTCCCCGCCGGGAACGGCCGGGCCGACGGTACCGATCTTCAACCGGTGCGGTTCCCAGTTGGTCACGGCGGTTGATTCGGACAGGCCGTAGATCTCCGACAGGGGAACCCCGATCGCGCGGAACCAGCCCAGCAGGTCGGCCGAGATCGGCGCCGCACCGGTGAGCGCCACCCGGAGCTGGTCCAACCCGACGGCTTCACGCACCCGCGAGAACGCGACCGCGTCCAGGAAGTCCCACGCCTCGACGTCCTCGACGGTCGCCGTGCCGAGCGCCCGGCGTTGCACGATCGGGCGGGCGGCGTCGACCGCATCGTCGAACTGCCGCGCCCGGTCCGCGTCGCCGCCGATCACACCCATGATCCCGGCGTGGAGTTTCTCGTACACCCGGGGCACCTGGACGATCAGGTTCGGGCGCACCTCGCCGAGTGTGGGCACGAGCGCGGCGATGTCCGCGAGCGGGGTCACCTCGAAGCCCATCGCGACCATCATGTAGTGGCTGGTCATGCGTTCGGCGATGTGGGCCATCGGCAGCGCCGACACGGTCCGCCACGGTTGCGCCTCCAGGCCGATCGCGACCCGCACCGACTCGATCATCCAGCAGATGTTGCGGTGGGTGAGCATGACGCCCTTGGGCGGACCGGTCGTTCCCGAGGTGTAGATGACGGTCGCGAGATCCTCCGGCCGGACCCGCGCCGCAGCCGCGGCGACGTCGACCGGGTCGGCGGCGAGCAGATCGCGGTAGCGGTGCACATCATCGGGAGTGTCCGGTCCGGTGTCGACGACCACGATGTGTTCCAGGTGCGGCAGTTCGGCCCGGGCGGCTTCCACCGTCGTCCGGTACGAGTCGTCGCCGACGATCGCGACCTTCGCGTCGCAGTGCGACGCCAGGTACGCGACCTGGGCCACCGACGACGAGTTGTAGATCGAGATCGGCGTCGCGCCGCACAACACGACGGCCAGGTCGCAGACGTGGAACTCGGCCCGGTTGCCCATCAACAACACGACCCGGTCCCCCGAGGTCACCCCGAGCGCGCCGAGACCGGCGGCGACCCGGGCCACCGCGTCGACCAGGTCGGTGTAGGTCCACACGACCGGATCGTCGCCGAGGGTGCGGATCGCGACCTGGTCGGCATGGTCCCGCGCGGCACGTTCCAGCAGCCCGGCGACGGTCCACCCCTCGACTGCGGCGTCGATCGTGGCGGCCGTCGCAGGCACCATCAGGTGTACATCGCCTCGATCTCGTCTTCGTAACGAGCCACGATGCCCCGGCGCTTCAACTTCTGGGTGGGGGTGAGCACGTCGGAATCGGGGAGCCACTCGTCGGCCAGCAGCGTGTAGCGCTTGATCTGTTCGGCATGGTTGAACGGTTCCATCACCCGTTCGAGGTCGGTGTCGATCTGTGCCCGCACCTCGGGTCGGTCCACGAGGGCCTCCAGGTCGGTGGGCAGGTCGTGTTCAGCGGCCCACACCGGCGCGTAGTCCGGGTCCAGGGTCAACAACGCCGAGACGAACTTGCGTTTGTCGCCCACGGCGAAGGCCTGGCCGACCAGGGGGATGTCCTTGAGTGCGGCTTCGAGGTTCGCGGGCGAGATGTTCTTGCCGCCGGCGGTGACGATCAGTTCCTTCTTGCGGTCCACGATCCGCACGTAGCCGTCGTCGGACATCTCCCCGATGTCGCCCGAATGCAGCCACCCGTCGGCGTCGAGCGCTTCGGCGGTCTTCTCGGGGTCGTTCAGGTACCCGACGAACACGTTGCCGCCCCGCACGAGTACCTCGCCGTCGTCCGCGATCCTGCACTCCTGGCCGATGATCGCCGGACCCACCGTGCCCGGACGGATCCGGCGCGGCGCCCAGTTCATCGGGCCGGTGGATTCGGACATGCCGTAGATCTCGGTCAGGGGCACCCCGATCGCCCGGAACCAACCCAACAGCTCCGCCGACATGGGGGCGGCGCCGGTGACGGCGATCTCGAGCTGGTCCAGCCCGACGACCTCGCGGATCGGCCGGAACGCGACGGCATCCAGGAAGTCCCAGGTCTCGTCGTCCTCGGCGGTGTTCTCCCCCCAGGCGCGACGCAACGCGATCGGTCCCGACGCGGCGACGCCGTCCTCGAGCTGTTTCAGCTGTTCGGGGTTCTGCGCGATGACCGAGATCACCCCGGCGTGGATCTTCTCGTACACCCGGGGCACGCCGAACATCATGTTGGGGCGCACCGCCACGAGCGCGGCGGCCAGGTCGGCCACCTGTGCGATCGGGGTGACCTCGAAACCCATGCCGAGCATCATGTAGTAGCTGACCATGCGTTCGGCGATGTGGGCCATCGGCAGGTAGGACACGACCCGCCACGGGGTCGGTTCGATATCGATGGTGCGCCGCAGCGACTCCAGGGTCCAGCACACGTTGTGCTGGGTCAGCATGACCCCCTTGGGGTTGCCGGTGGTGCCCGAGGTGTAGATGATCGTGGCCAGGTCGTCGGGGCCGAGCAGTTCAGTGGCCGCGTCCAGGTCGACCGGGTCGTTGTCCAGCAGGTCGCTGTAGCGGTGGACCCCGACGGGCGGGTCGACCGACGGGTCGACGACGACGATCCCGTCCAGGTTCGGCAGGTCGGCTCGGGCGTCCAGGAACGTGGACAGGAAGTCGGCGTCGCCGGCGACCGCGACCTTCGCGTCGCAGTGCGACGCGACGTAGACGACCTGTTCGACCGACGAGGAGTTGTAGATCGAAACGGGCGTGGCTCCACAGGCGAGCACGGCCAGATCGACGACGTAGAACTCGATCTGGTTGTGGATCATCATCGCGACGCGATCACCCGGGCCGACACCGATCGAACGCAACCCGGTGGCGAAACGTGCGACCCGGTCGGCGAGATCGCGGTAGGTGACGACCGTCGTGTCGTCGCCGAAGCTCCGCAACGCCGTCTGGTCGGCGAAATCCCGACGGGCGTCGACGAGCAGACTCGTGACGGTCCGGCCCTGCACCACGGCGTCGATCTCGGCGGCCTGCACGGCGACGTCGGCATTCTGATCGGTCACGCGATCCCCTCTCGTTGTCGGTGCGGATCAAGACTATCGGCCGTTTCCCGGCGACGGGGCCGGGGGGTCACGGCACCGGTCGAGGTCGCACCGGGCAATTAGGGTTGCCCGGGTGACGTTCCTCGCGTCGATCCCGAGCCCGTCCAGCAACGTCTGGGACATCCATCTCGGCAGTTTCCATCTGCCGTTGCACGTCTACGGGCTGATGATCGCCCTGGGGGTCCTGGCCGCGATCTGGATCGCGCGCCGCCGTTGGGCAGCGTGGGGACACGACCCGGACCTGATCATCGACCTCGCCTACTGGGGTGTGCCCGGCGGATTGATCGGCGCGCGGCTGTACCACGTCATCACCGACTACAACCGGCTGTACGTCGACGATTTCTGGGGGATCTTCAAGATCTGGGACGGCGGCCTGGGGATCCCCGGTGGGATCCTCGGCGGGGTGCTGGCCGGCTACATCTGCGCCCGGCGACACAACGCGTCGGTCCCGGACCTGTTGGACATGGTCGCCCCGGCCTTCCCGGTCGCGCAGGCGATCGGCCGGTTGGGGAACTGGTTCAACCAGGAACTGTTCGGCCGCCCCACCGATCTGCCGTGGGGTCTGGAGATCGACGTGCTGCACCGCCCGATCGGGATGGGCGACGTGTCGACGTTCCAACCGACCTTCGCCTACGAGGCCCTGTGGAACCTGGGGTTGGCCGGCGTGTTGGTGGGCATCGACCACCGCCGTGGCACCGGCCGTGAACTGCCCCGACCGGCGGTGTGGGCCGCCTACGGCCTGTTCGCCCTGGGTGGCGGGTTGGACGTGTGGTTGGTCGTGCAACGCCAGACCGACGTGGGCACCGCCGGTCAGGTGGGGCTGTTCATCGCCGGTGCGATCGGCATGGCGGCGTTCTTCGGCTGGGCCAGCGGCCTGGGGACGATGGGGCTGCGCCGACGTGCGGATCTGTTCATCACCTACGTCGCCGGGTACTTCGTCGGGCGCCTGTGGGTGGAGTCGTTGCGGATCGACACCGCGAACACGATCGCCGGGTTGCGGATCAACGAGTGGATGGCGATCGTCGTGGTGATCGGGGCGATGGTGGTCCTCAAGGTGCGGGCCCGCAGCGACGAACCCCGTCCGATCGATCCCGCGTCGGGGTCGGTGCTCGTGGGCGCGGACCGTTGGGTGCCGCCCGGCGAACAGGACGGATCCGTCACCGTCGGGGCCGACGAGTCGGTGGCGCCCGACGGCGACGACGGGCCGGAGCACCCGGCGACGGGAACCGTCGAGGGGGAAACCGCGGAAACCGCCGACGGGGTTGCAGAATCGGACGACGGCCCGCCAGAATCTTGACCGACCGGTCGAGTTTTTCGACACAGCCGCCCACAGATCGTGGACGGTTCGAAGGGAGTCTTCACAATATGACCGATGCAGTGATCGTGGATGCCGTCCGCACACCAGGGGGCAAGCGGAACGGAAAGCTTTCGGGTTGGCACCCCGTCGACCTGGCGGCGGAAACCCTCAAAGCCCTCGCCGAGCGCAACAACCTCGACCCCGCCATCGTCGACGACGTGATCATGGGTTGCGTCATGCAGGTCGGCAACCAGGGCCTGAACGTGGGCCGCAACGCGGTGCTGGCTGCAGGTTGGCCCGAGTCGGTGCCCGCCACGACCATCGACCGTCAGTGCGGGTCGTCCCAGCAGTCCGCGCACTTCGGTGCCCAGGGTGTGATGGCCGGGGCCTACGACGTGGTCGTCGCCGCCGGGGTCGAGGTCATGTCGACCACGCCGATGGGCGCGTCGATCACGCCGGGCAGCTTCCCGTTCGGCCCGAAGGCCATGGCCCGTTACGCCGAGGTCGAGCACTACGGCCGCAAGGGCATGCAGGGCCAGGGCATCGGCGCGGAGATCATCGCCGACAAGTGGGGC
>CAZVFF010000104.1:0-8337 GCA_964626395.1 uncultured Iamiaceae bacterium
GAGGTTCTCGTTCATCGCGGCCGCCCGTGCGGGCGTGCCACCCATCTTGCGGGCCAGGAACTCGTCGATGCCGATCGCCTCGTCGGGTGGCAGTTCCGGATGGAGTTGGAAGCTGCGGAAGCGCACGTCGACCCGGTCACCGTCGGCGAACCGGGCCACCGCCCGCGTGAACTGCGTGTCCCCCAGGTAGCAGAACGGGCACATGACGTCGCTCCAGACATCGACCCGGACCCGGGTGTCGAGCAACGGTGCGCCGGTCACGGTCACGAGCACACCCCGTTCGCGTCGCAGACACCGCCACCGTCGGTGTCGAACTCGAGGAACTCCAGTACCGGCACCACCGGTTGCGGCGCCACGTCGGCGTCGTCGGCGGGATCGACGTCCCGGTCGTGCTGGTCGGTCGGCGCGGGTCCGGTCATGCCGTCGACGCTATCGACACGTCCGGAACGGCCCACCGGACCGGACGCGTGCCGCCACGAGCCGGCTCAACCCGCGGCGCAGCGGTCCAATGCGGCGGTGACGGTGCCGGCCAGGTCCCCGACATCCTCGATCCCGACCGACAGGCGCAGCAGGCCGTCGCCGATACCCAGCTCGGCACGCTGTTCCGGCGGCACGTTGCGGTGGCTGGACGTGGCCGGGTGCGACACGGTCGTGGCCACGTCACCCAGGCTGGGGGCGAGCGGGATGTCGCCGCCGACCGCGTCCAGGAAGGCGACGGCCGCGTCGAACCCACCGGCCAGGTCGAACGAGATCATCCCGCCGGTCCCCTGCGGCATCAGCCGGGCGGCCAACTCCCGGTCCGGGTGCGACGCGAGCAACGGGTGGTGGACCGCCGCGACCGCGGGGTGTTCGTCGAGCAGTTCGGCGATCCGCACCGCGTTCGCGGTGTGCGCGGCCATCCGCAACGGCAACGTCTTCAGGCCGGTCAGTGCCAACCATGCGTCGAACGGGCCGAGCGTGCCCCCGGTGCGCAACAACCAGCCGCCGACCGTGTCGATCCGGGCGGCGTCACCGGCGATCACCCCGCCCATCGCGACCGAATGGCCGCCCAGGTACTTGGGGATCGAGTGCAACACCGCGTCGGCACCGTGTTCGACCGGGCGCAGCAACGCCGGGCTGACGAACGTGGCGTCCACCACCGTGCGCACCCCGGCCTCGGCGGCGACGGCACACAACGCGTCCAGGTCGGGCACGCGCAACAACGGGTTCGACATCGCCTCGATGAACAACACGGTCGTGTCGGGGCGGATCGCCGCCCGAACCGCGTCGACATCGAACGTGGACACGAACTCGACGTCGATCCCGGCACGGACCAGGTCGGTTCCGGCCATGACCCGGGTGCCGCCGTACGCGTTCGCGTCGACGAGGACGTGGTCGCCGGGGCGGGCGTCGGCCAGCAGCGAGGCGGCGACCACCGCCATACCCGACGCCCCGCACACCGCCGCCTCGGCACCTTCCAGTGCGGCGACCGTGGCCGCCAGTTCGTCGCCGTTGTGGTGCCCGAACCGGTAGTAGCTGTAGCCGGGGGTGTCACCGGCCAGGATCGCCTGCGACGTGGCGATGTCGGGATGCACGCCCACGGTCGACTGGTGGATCGCCCCACCCAACGGTGGCGCCGCACCGAAAGGCAGGTGCACGCCCCGGGCGGCGATCGTCGAAAAACGGTTCTCGGACACGGATCCTCCTGTTCTCACCACCACGGTCGGCGCACCCCGAAGACGGCGACCGGGGTGCACGTGACCACGAAGACAGACCCTAGGACCGTGCCGGGGCCGCCGGTGGCGGCCACCCGGTGAGGATCGGGGCGGCCGACCCGTAGCATCGGAGGAGACGAGGCGGCCGTCGACCGGACGGTCACCCACCGACGATCGACGAAACGAGGCACCCGTGTCGACCTCCCTGGACGAAACCATCATCGACGGAGCCGACGCGCCGAGCATCGCCCCGAGCGGACACGACACCGTCGGACTGCCGGTGTCGATCACCCCGGCGGTGCTCGAACGGCTCGCGTCGTTGGTCGCAGCCGGCCCGGACGCGAAACAGGTGACCACCACCGCCCCCTACACCGGTGGGGTGCTGGCCACGCTGCCGGTCTCGGACCCCGAGGCGGTGCAGGCCGCGTTCGACCGGGCCCGCATCGCGCAGGGCCCGTGGGCGGCGACCCCGGTCGGCGAACGGGCACGGATCATGCTGCGGCTGCACGATCTGGTGTTGGACCGTCAGGACGAGATCCTCGACCTGATGCAGGCCGAGAACGGCAAGACCCGTCGCGACGCCTTCCTGGAGGTGTCCGACATCGCGATCACCTCGCGTTACTACGCCCGCACCGCGGCCCGACTGCTCGCCCCGAAACGTCGCCGGGGGGCGATCCCGTTGCTGACCCACACCACCGAACTTCGCCATCCCAAAGGCGTGGTGACGGTCATCTCGCCGTGGAACTATCCGCTGTCGATGGCCGCCAGCGACGCCATCCCGGCGTTGCTCGCCGGGAACGCCGTGGTGCAGAAACCCGACACGCAGACGGCCCTGTCGGCGCTGTGGGCCCTGGGGATCGCCCGGGAGGCCGGCCTGCCCGAGAACGTGTGGCAGATGGTCGTCGGTCGGGGGCGGGACATCGGCGCGACGCTGGTGGACAACGCCGACTTCGTGATGTTCACCGGTTCGACCGCCAGTGGACGGGGCATCGCCCGGGACGCCGGGGAACGACTCATCGGCGCGTCGCTGGAACTGGGCGGCAAGAACGCGATGGTCGTGTTGGACGACGCGGACGTGACCCGCACCGCCAAGGGTGCGATCGCCGCGTGCTTCCCGTCCGCGGGCCAGCTGTGCGTGTCGATGGAACGCCTGTACGTCACCGAACCGATCGCGGATGCGTTCATCGACGAGTTCGTGGAACGTACGAGCGCGTTGACACTGGGCGCCTCCTACGACTTCTCCGCGGACGTCGGGTCGCTGACCACGCCCGGCCAGCTGCAGACCGTGACCGAGCACGTGAACGACGCCGTCGACAAGGGCGCGACCGTGCTCGCCGGCGGCAGGGCACGTCCCGACATCGGCCCGTTGTTCCACGAACCGACGATCCTCACCGACGTCACCCCGGACATGATCCTGTACGACCACGAGACGTTCGGTCCGGTCGTGTCGATCCAGCGGGTCGCGGACGCGGACGAGGCGGTGACGCGCGCGAACGCCAGCGACTACGGCCTGAACGCGACCGTGTGGACCCGCGACGGCCGCCGCGGCCGTGCCGTCGCGGCCCGCCTGAAGGCCGGCACCGTGAACGTCAACGACGCGTTCGCCGCGGCCTGGGGCAGCATCGACGCGCCCATGGGCGGCATGGGTGACTCCGGGCTGGGGCGGCGCCACGCGGCGGAGGGCCTGCTCAAGTACACCGAACCCCAGACGGTCGCCGAACAGCGTCTGCAGGGTTTCGACCCGCCCGAGTGGATGTCGCACGAGACGTGGTCGAATGCGTTGACGACGATGCTGAAACTCATGAAACGGGTCGGCCTGAAGTAGTCGACGCCGGCCCGCGTCACCGGGCGACGTCGTCGCGTTCGTACAGACGCACCGTCGCCTCGCCCCGGAACACCCGGTGGTCCCAGCTGTCGACCAGATGGAACCGTTCGGGGAGCGGCCCGGACAGTTCGTAGACCGCCGAGGCCAGTTCGGAGTCCTCGATCGACACGGTCCAGATCCGTTCGTGGTCCAGGATCCGCTGCGTGACCGTGTCGTCCAGGGGCAACGGATCGTCGTAACGGTGGACCTCGCCGAGCGGGCGGTCCATGTTCAACACCTCGGGCACGACCGCACGTTCGGTGCGGCTCCACGCGGCCTCGAAGGGGGGACGGCTCAGGTCGCCGTACAGCAACAGGCCGTCCCCGGGGCGGGCCCGCATGTCGATCTCGGCGGCCAGCGCGTCCCACCGGGCCGGGGGACGGGACGCGACCGCGGAACGCCCGACCGACACCCAGCCGGCCACGAGCAGCACACCCAGGGCCAGGGTCCCCACGTTGCGTACGACCGGGCCCGCCCCGACCCGACGGCACACGGCGTCCACGCCCCGCACGATCCCGAGCCCGACGGCCAGGGCGATCCCCGGGGCGACCCCGACGATGTAGCGGTCGACGAAGCGGGGGCTGACCAACGACACCACGAGCAGCAGCACCGGCGGCACGACGACCCACACCAACGGCACCGTCGCCAGCCAGCGCCGCATCCGCGCGGCCGGCCCGGACGATTCGTCACCGCGGGCCCTCCGGGTGCCGACCACCACACCGACGGCCAGGCCCGACATGGTCAGGGCGCTGATCGCCCGCACGACACCGGTGCCCCCCAGGTAGGCGTCGACGGTGCGGCCCAGGTACTCACCCGTGGTCGGCTCGATCCAGTTGCCGACGTCGGTGAGCCCGATCAGCGCCAACACCCCGGTGACCACGGCTGTCGTGATCATCATCGGGACCAGTGACCGCAGGGCCCGGCGTGGACACGGCCCCAGCGCGACGGCGACGAGCATCGCGGCGACGAACAACACGAACAGACCGTGGAAGGCCACCCCGAGCGGGGCGAGCACCGCGGCCAGGATCGCGAACCGGCGCCCCCGCGCCGTGTCGGGACCGACCTGCACCAGACGGATCACCACGTACCAGCACGCCAGCAGCACGACGATCTCGAAGGTGTAGGAACGGGCTTCGAGCGCGGCGTTCAGGAACTGGGGCGCACCGGCCACCAGGACCGGGGCGAGGACCGCCAGCCGCCACCCGCCGATGAGGCGACCGATCGCCGCGAGCGGGACCATCGCGGCCATCGCGCCGATCAGCGACAGCAGCCGCAGCCACCCGGGGGAATCACCGAACAGCGTCCAGCCCCACAGCAGCACGTAGTAGGCGACCATCGTGCCCCCGGAACCACGCACCCCTTCGACGAACTGGTTGGTCACGCCCAACGAATAGGCCTCGTCGAGCCACAACGGCGTCGCACCCAGGTGGGGTCGCACCAGGATCGCGACCAGCACCGCCCCTGCAACGGCGCCGACGGCGACGGCCACACGATCGCCGCGGGAGGTGGCCTCGTCGTCCGCCGACGGCCCGGAATCGCCGACCCGTTCCCCGCCGTCGGCCGGGATCGTCGACGCCACGCGCGTGGGGTGGGGCGAACCCGGGGAGCCGATCGTCACCGTGCCGATGATGCCAGACGGGGCGACCCGCGGGAACCCGGGGGCGCGCGGACCCGCGCGCGACCACGCGCGCACCGGTAGGCTCGCCCCGATGAGTCGCACGGGGGTGTCCGGAGAAGAACGCGTCGTCACCGGGATCCGCCTCCCCGCGTCGTTGCACGCCCGACTGCACGCCGCGGCGGCCGACCGTGACGTGTCGGCGAACCTGCTGGTCACCCGCGCGGTGCGCGACTACCTCGACCGCCTTCCCGACGTCGACGACGTGCTCCCCCCGACATCGACCGCACCGGGCGCACCGGGCGGCGGTGACGACCGGTGAACACCGCCCGATGAGCACCGACCGGCCCCGCACCCGCCGCGCGACCGTCACCGCGGACTTCGGTTCCGGTCGCCGCGAGAACCACGACGCGTCCGCGTTCTACGAACGGTTCACCCCGCCGGAGCTGTCGACCGACACCACCATCGGCCGCACCGACGAACTCGACGTGATCCACGCCGCCGACGCACGCTCGATGACCGCGGTCGCGTCGAACTCGGTCGCGCTGGTGGTCACCTCGCCGCCGTACTTCGCGGGCAAACAGTACGAGCAGGACCTCGGGGCCGACGGCGTGCCCGCCGACTACTTCGCGTACCTGGGCATGTTGCGGGACGTGTTCACCGAGTGTGTCCGGGTGCTCGAACCGGGCGGCCGGATCGCGGTGAACGTCGCGAACCTGGGGCGGCGTCCGTACCGGTCGCTGGCCGGGGACGTCACCGCGATCCTGTCCGACGCCGGTCTGCTGCTCCGCGGCGAGGTCGTGTGGTGGAAGGGTCGCGCTGCCGGCGGATCGTGCGCGTGGGGGTCGTTCCAACGTCCCGCGAACCCGGTGCTGCGCGACGTCACCGAACGCATCGTGATCGCCGGCAAGGGGCGCTTCGACCGGGCGCTCGACCCGACCGAACGAGCCGCACGCGGTCTGCCGTCGACGACCACGATCTCCCGCGACGAGTTCATGGAGGCCACCACCGACCTGTGGGAGCTGCCGCCCGAGAGTGCCCGACGGGTCGACCATCCCGCACCGTTCCCGGTGGCGTTGCCGCAACGTCTGATCGAGTTGTTCACCTACGCCGACGACGTGGTGCTGGACCCGTTCATGGGTTCGGGCTCCACCGCCGTGGCGGCGGTGCGCACCGGGCGGCACTTCATCGGCTTCGACACCGACCCCGGCTACATCGCCACCGCCGAGCAGCGAGTCGCCGCCGAACGCGACCGGGTCGCGGACGAACCGTCCTCGCCGCTCGTCGTCGTGGCCGCCCGCGGGACCGACGACCCGGCCACCGACCCGGCCGACCCGGTCGCCGCAGCCGTGCGTGCGGGCCGTCAGGCGGCCGACGTGGCCCGCATCCTGGTCGGCGAGTGCGGGTTCGGCGACATCCGCACCGACGTGCGGCCCCGGGGCCTGGGGATCACCCTGGACCTGGTCGCCACCGACGCCACCGGCACCGACTGGGCGTTCGACGTGTCGGGCGGTTTCACCACCGGGATCTCCGGGCTGCGCAACACCGACACGTTGTGGCGATCGCTCGCCCGGGCCGGGGTGCTGCACCAGGCCACACGAACCGGCCGCACCGCCCGCCTGCCGTTGGTGTTGCTCACCACCGCCGCCCCGACCCGCAACTCGTCGGGCGCCAAGGCGCTCGCCACGATGACGGGCACACCCGACGGTCCCGTGTACGACGTCGTGCAGCTGCTCGACCCGCACGATCGGGAACGTCTCACCGGCCATGCACGCAACGGACCCGCGACCACCGGAGGAGCCCCGTGAACAGGACCGACACCACCCCGTCACCGGGCTCACGGATCGTGCTCACCGGCGTGACCGGCACGGTCGGGGAACCGCTCGCCGAAGCACTCGCCGCGGACCACGAGGTGTTCGGCCTCGCCCGGTTCTCCAACCCGAAGGCCCGGGCCCGTCTGGAAGCCGCCGGGGTGACCTGCATCCCGTTCGACCTGCGCGGCACCGACCTGTCGGTCCTGCCCGACGACGTCGACCACGTCGGCCATTTCTCGTTGGCCAACACCGGCGACTGGGACGCCGACCTCACCGCGAACGCCGAAGCGGTCGGCCTGCTCATGGACCGGTACGCGACCGCGTCGAGTTTCCTGCTGTGTTCGTCCACGTCGGTGTACGAACCCGCCGGCACCTCACCCCGGACCGAGACGTCCCCGTTGGGCGACAGCCATCGGCAACTGATGGAGACGTACTCGATCACCAAGATCGCCACCGAGGCGGTGGCCCGCACGATGGCACGTACCCTGGGTCTGCCCACCACGATCGCCCGACTGAACGTCCCCTACGGCCCCCGTTGCGGCCTGCCGGCGTTCCACCTCGCGATGCTCGAAGGGTCCCTGCCCATCGAGGTGCACCCGGACCGTCCGAACCTGTTCAACCCGATCCACCTCGACGACATCATCCGCATGGTGCCGTTGCTGTTCGGAGCGGCGTCGGTGCCCGCGACCCTCACCAACTGGGGCGGCGACGACGAGGTGAGCGTCGAGGACTGGTGCACCGAACTGGGCACGCTCACCGGACTCGAGGTGAGCTTCACCGAGAACCCGTCGATGCCGCCCAGTGTCGTGGTCGACCTGACCCGGATGCACGAACTGATCGGCGGGACCCGGGTGCCGTGGCGGGACGGGCTCGCCCGACTGGTCACCGCGGCCGGTCACACCGGCTGACCCGTCGCGGACCGTTTCAGCCGGCGGCGGGCTGCCCGTGCACGGCGTGCGCGGCACGCAACCGGGCCCGACGCGCCGGGTGGTCGGGTTCCCAACCACCGATCGTGCGCAGGATCCGGTTCCACTTGTTGGCCGGCAGATCCGGTTCGGCGAGCGCGCGCCCGACACAGAACTTCGAGAACGACCCGGGCCGGTGACCCCGGGTCCACAGCCAACGGTCGACCGACCCGGCGGTACCGGCCGTCTTGGTCTCCACGACCACCCGCGGCGCGAAACCCGTCGACCAGTCGTCGCCGCGGTACCAGACGAGCCGTTCATCGACGGTGGTGCGCGACCGCTCCAGGGTGTCCAACAGGGTGATCCGGTCGAACTCGGTGACCAGCACCGGTTCCAGTCGGGCCGCCAGACCGGGCCGGCCGATGACCCGTTCCACGAACGCGGC
>CAZVFF010000105.1:0-8212 GCA_964626395.1 uncultured Iamiaceae bacterium
GTCGATGGCGCCGGTCCCGTCGATGACCACACCGTCCACGGGTACCTTGGCGCCGTTCTTGACGAGCACGATCTCGCCGGGTTCGAGCTGACCGGCCCCCACCTCGATCTGGCGGCCGTCACGCACGACCACCGCGACGTCCGGAGCGACCGCGACGAGCGCGGCCAACGCGGCGCGGGTCCTGTTCAGCGTCGCGGCTTCGAGCGAGTTGCCGATCGCGAACAGGAACGTGACCGCGGCCGCCTCCCAGTATTCGCCGATGACGAGCGCGCCGATCGCGGCGACGCTCACCAGCAGGTCGATGCCGATCACCCGGATCTGCAGCGACCTCACTGCGGCGATGAGGATCCTGGTGCCGGCGACGACTGCGGCGGCGACCATCAGCACGTCCCCGGCGGTGTCGGCACCGACACCGTGGTCGGCGATCAGTGCGGCGACGATCAGGGTGCCGGCGAGCGCGGGGACGCCCCATCGGCGTCCGAGTGTGCGGAGTTGCATGGTCATCGTGGGGTGTCCTTCACGAACGTGGCGGACCGGGGCGGGTGCCGGTGGTGGATCGGCGCAACGGCCGAACGCGCGTCGTGCACGTTCGGCCGTGACCGGAAACGGGAGGTTCAGAACGCGGAGGGGCGGGCGGTGTAGCCGGCCTTGGCGACGGCGGCCACCAGGTCGTCGACGCTGGTGAACACCGGGTCGTGGTCGATCTCGATGCGGGCGGTCGCGAAGTGCACCTTCACGTTGCTGACGCCGTCGAGGCGGCCCACCCGCTTCTCGATCTTCGTCACGCACGACGGGCACGAGAAGTCCTCGGCCCGCAGGGTGGTGTGGACGGTTTCGGGGGCGGTTGCAGCAGGCATGGCACCGGGTCCTTTCGAAGGGTCGATGTCGTTGTCGACCATCAACGTAGGGAAGGTCCGGTGCGGCGACCATGACCTGGGTCAATCAGCCGCGCACGTGCCCGATGTCACCGTTCTCGACCGTCGCGCACGGCTTCGAGCGCGGTGGTGTCGAGGATCGCGATCCAGCCGCGACCCGAGTCGATCACCCCGTCGCGTTTCCAGGTGCTGAGCAGACGGCTCACCGACTCGGTGGCCGCGCCGACCATGGACGCCACGTCGTCGCGCACCAGGGGGACGTCGATGAGCGTGCCGCCTTCCCATGGGCGTCCGACCTTGTCGGCCAACACCGACAGCATGGCCGCCAGACGTCGGGCGAGCGAGGCCCCGGCGAGCAGGTGCACGTTGTGGTGCGATTCGTCGAGTCGCCGTGCCAACTCGGCGACCGTGGCCATCGCCACCGGGGGGAACTCCTCCATGATCCGGCCGTACTCGGCAGCGTTCAGCCACAGCACACAGGTCGGGGTGAGGGTCCAGGCGCTGTCGGCGTGGTGTTCCTCGCCGAGTGCGGGGACCGCGCCGAACGCGTCGCCGGGGCCGCACAACTCGAGCACGGTTTCCCGTCCGTCGGGGGCGAGACGCACCGTTTTCACCGCGCCGCTGGCGACCACGAACAGCCGGTCGGCGGGGGTGCCGGCGTGGTAGATGGGCTCGCCGGCACCGAAGCCCGACACGTGGCACCGGCCGTTGACCTCGCTCAGGTCGGCTTCATCCAGATCGGCGAACAGCGCTGCGCGACCGAGCATGTCCCGTCGCACCGGTACCGAACACATGTGGGGTTCGGGCCCCGGATGCGACAGCGGGGTCCGTCGTCGTTGCTCGGCCGCGCTCATCGCCGACACCGTACCGGGCCGGGTACCTGTGGTTTACCGCTGCGTGAACCGGAGCACTGCTCAGGCGGACGCTGTGACCGCGGAGTAGGGCGCTGCAGGGCGGTGCGCCACCGGGCGACCCGGGTCAGCCGGTGAAGGTCGGCTGTGCCGGCACTGCGGCTGCCGGCTGCGCCGTCGCGGGAGGCGTTGTCGGCACCGGTGCCGACGTCGTCACCGGCGCGAGTGTCGTCGCCGGAGCCGTGGTGGGCGTCGTCGTGGTCGGCGTCGTCGCGACCGTGTAGGAAAACACCGCGGTGCCGCCCGGTTCCATCATGACCGAATCGTCCGAGTCGGACTCCCAGTCGACCCCCGCGTCTCCCGACGGCGACAAGGTCAACGGCTGCAACACCATGCTGCCGTCACCTTCGCCGGGTACCGACCACAGCGCATCGGAGACCAACGTGAACGAGTCGAACCCGCCACCGGTGATCGTCACCGTCGCCGTCTCGAAATCACAGTCGTCCCAGGCCATCCCGGGCGACAGCTCATCGAGCGGCGGCACCGGCTCGGCCGTCGGGTCCTCGTCGGGCACCTGGCCGACCCCCACCGTGACCGTCTGGTCCGTCGGGTCGATGTCGACCTGGAGCGTTCCGCACCAGTCGCTCGGGTTGTCGATCAGATCCGCACTCGTCAACTCGATCTGCGGGCCGGGAATCACGTCGGACGCCTCCTGGACCGCCGGACCGTGGCCGTCACCGGGGAGATCCAGTTCGACCCGGATCGTGACCGGGCCACCCGTCCACCCGTCCGCGGCACCCGCGGTCGACGTCGCCCACAGGGTCGGCACGGCACCGGCCGCGACCAACGCCAGCGCTGCAACACCCGCACGAGCTCTCGCGATTTTCAGCCTCATGGTCGCCTCCTGGCTTGTCGAACGACGTCCGTCGGATCGGTGCACCGTAGCAAATCACGGGTCACCGCACCCGGGTATGCCATCTGTCACCATCACCCCGACCGCCACGTCCGACCGCCCGTCCGACCGGTTGCGGAGTGGCTCGCTCAGAGGCGTCGGGCGGCGTGGCGCATCGCACGTTCGATCTCACCGACATCGGTCGGATCGGTGATCGGATCACCCCCGAGATCGGCCACCGTGAACGCGTCGATCACGCGGTCGGTTCTGGATTCCACGTGCGCGGAACGGATATCGACCGAGAGGTTCGCCAACGCGGTCGTGATCCGGAACAACAGCCCCACCGAATCCGGTGCGTCGACCTCGATCGTGGTGTGTCCCGCCGTCGTGGAGACCGCGACCCGGACCGACAGGTCGGGCCCCCGCGGGCGCATCCGGTAGGACCGGGCCCGCTCGGCGACACGCGCCTCGAGGGCGAATCGTCCGCCCATCGCCTGCCCGACGAGTGCCTCGATCGAAGGCCAGTCGACCCCGGTGACGCGATCCGACGATGGGGAGACCGTCACCACGACGAGCGCCATCGTGTGGTTGGTGGCGACCTTCCCGCCGATGATGTCGAGTCCACCGATGGTGAGCGCACCGGCGACCTTGGCGAACAATCCGGGTCGGTCGTCGGACACCACCGTGAGGCTCCGGTCCTCGCCGTGGATCACCGTCGAACGTTGCCCGAGCAGGCGTCGCTGGTTCCGGTCGGGAAATTCGGGTCCGAAACGTTCGGGCCGTTCCCCGCCGAGGTGGCGTGCGGTGTGTTCGACGAGCGTGGCGATCAGGCGGGCGTTCCAAGGGGTCCAGGCGTTCGGCCCGGTCGCTCGGGCGTCGGCTTCGGTCAACGCGGCCAACAGCGCGAGCTGCTCGGGGCTCCCGACGGTGGTCGCCACGGATTCGATCACCGTCGGGTCCGAAAGGTCACGCCGCGTCGCGACCGCAGCGAGCAGCAGATGGTGTGCGACCAGGGCGACCACGATCGCCGCGTCGTTCGCATCGAGGCCGATGCGTGCGGTGAACTCCTCGGCGATCGCCACACCGGCGCGGCTGTGGTCGCCGGTGCCGGTCTTGCCGAGGTCGTGCAACAGACCCGCCAGCACCAGCAGGTCGCCGCGTGGGACGTGCCCGGCGAGACGTCCGCATTCGACGACGGTCGTGAGCAGATGCCGGTCGACGGTGAAGCGGTGGTGGGGGGATCGTTGCGGGCGGTGTCGGATGGGCGGCCACTCGGGAACGAAACGTTCCCAGATCCCGACGTGGTCCATCGCCTCGATCACGTCCACGATCCCGGGGCCCGCCGCGAGGAACTCGAGAAATCCGTTTCGCACCGAGGGGTCCCACGGGACGGGCGGGACCCGCATGCGGGCAGCGAAACGGTCGAGTTCCGGCCGGTTGAGCCGCACCCGGTCACGTGCGGCGGCGGTGGCGACCTGCAGCACCGAACGGGGGTCGCCCGGGTCGAACGAGTCCACCGGATCGGCGTCGCGGATGGCCGCGTGGTGTGCGCGGTCCGGTCGGCGACCGTCCTTGCGCCCGGCCACGGCGGACCAGAGCTCCCCGAGCACCCAGTCGACACGTCTCGCCGCGCCGGACACCCGGTCCATCAGCACGTCCGCGTCGGCCAGACCGAGACGGGCCGCGACGGCCGGCTGGTCGCCGAGCCGCAGCACCTCGGATCGGCTGGAACGGGTTCGGTGGTGTGCGATCCGGATGTCGGCCAGCAGTTCCTCACACTCGACGAGGCTGTGGAGGTCCTCGTCGGCGACGTCGATGCCGGCCCGCGCGATCCAGCGGGGGACACTGCAGTCCCGGAGACCACCGCCGCCGGATTTGATGTCGGGTTCGACGAGGAACGCCACGTCACCGAAACGAGTCCGTCGTGCCGCGGCGTCGTCGTGCAACCACTCGAGTTTCGCGTCGACGTCACGATGCCAGAATCGCTCGACCCGACCGATCAACGTCGCCGTGATGTGTTCGTTGCCGCACAGGTGGCGGGCGTCGAGCACGGCGGTCGCGGTCGCCACATCGGCGTCGGCCGCACTGCCACCTTGTCCCGGGCCCCAGACCCGGTGGCCCAGCTTGATGCCGGCATCCCAGAGCGGGTACCAGATCGCGTCCGCGAACCCGGTGATCGCCACTCTGCGCCGGCGGTACACGATCGCCAGGTCGAGGTCGCTTCCCGGAGCGAGCATGCCACGCCCGTAGCCGCCGAGAGCGACCAGGGCGATGTCGTCGCGTTCGACCCCGAGTTGGTCCACCGCGTCGTCGAACAGGGCGCGCAGCCACGCGTCGGTGGCCGCGGTCAACGCCTTCCGGAACGGGGCGCCACCGAGTTCGGGGTCGGCCGAGACCCCCAGACGCGCGGCGCGCAGTGCGGCGGATCGCGCCGCCGGGTTCACAGTGCGTCGGTGCCGCGTTCACCGGTCCGGATCCGGACGAGCTGGGGGACGTCGACGACCCAGATCTTCCCGTCGCCGATACGCCCGGTCCTTCCGGCGTCGATGACGGCTTCGATGATCTCCGAGGCCCGGTCGTCGGCGACGACGACCTCGACCCGGATCTTGGGAACGAAGTCGATGTGGTATTCCGCACCGCGGTAGACCTCGGTGTGGCCGGCTTGCCGGCCGTATCCCTGGGCTTCGGACACCGTCATGCCGACGATGCCGCAGGCTTCCAGGGCCTCCTTGACGTCGTCGAGCTTGAACGGTTGCACGATGGCGGTGATCAGCTTCATCGATGGGAACCTCCTCGTGGGTGAAGATCGTCCGGGACGGCGGAACGCCGTTCGAGCCTGGTCGTCTCATCGTCCGGGTGACGACAGATCGTTGAACGTGTACGCGGTTTCGGCGTGCATCGTGGTGTCGAGGCCGTCGCGTTCGGCGCGTGCGTCGACCCGCAGCCCGATCGTCGCATCGAGCAACTTCGCGAGACCGAGCGAAACGGTGAACGAGAACGCAGCCACCACGCCGGTCGCCAGCGCCTGCTCGCCGAGCAGACCGAACCCCCCACCGGCGAACACGCCGTCGCGTCCGGCCGGGTTCACGGCGGCGTCGGCGAACAGACCCAGCAGCAACGCACCGGTCACGGCGCCGACCAGGTGGATGCCGATGACGTCGAGGGCGTCATCGAACTTGAAGCGCTGCTTCAACGAGATCGCCGACAGACACACGGCACCGGCGACGAACCCGATCAGCATCGCCGGCAGCGTGGCCACGAACCCCGCGCACGGGGTGATGGCGACAAGACCGGCGACGATGCCCGACGCTGCACCCAACGACGTCGCGTGGTGGTCACGGACACGTTCGAGGATCAGCCAACCCAACATGCCGGCGGATGCGGCGACGAAGGTGTTCATGGCCGCCTGGGCCGCGACGCCGTCCGCCGCCAAGGCGGACCCGGCGTTGAAACCGAACCAACCGAACCACAGGATCCCGGTGCCCAACATGGTGAGCGGCAGCGAATGGGGGTGCATGCGATCGCCCGGCCAGCCGTGACGCCGCCCGAGCACGAGCACCAGGGCGAGCGCGGCCGCGCCGGCGTTCACGTGCACCACGGCCCCGCCGGCGAAGTCCAACGCGCCGCGGGCCGCCAACCACCCGCCACCGAACACCCAGTGCGCGACCGGCGTGTAGACGACGACCGCCCAGACGCCGATGAAGATCGCATACGCCGAGAACTTCAACCGGTCGGCGGTCGCACCGGTGATCAGTGCAGGGGTGATGACGGCGAAGGTCATCTGGTAGGCGGCGAACAGCACGAGGGGAATGGTCAGGCCGAGCCCGGTTTCGGCCCCGACGTTCGTGAACCCCACGTAGTCGAAGTTGCCGAGCAGGCCGCCGTCGCCGGCACGTCCGAATGCGAGGCTGAAGCCGACGAGGACCCAGAGCACAGCGATGAGACCCATGGCGAAGAAGTTCTGGATGATCATGCCCAGGACGTGTTTGGCACGGACCATTCCGCCGTAGAACAACGCCAGCCCCGGTGTCATGAACAGGACCAGCGCGGTGGCGGTCAACATCCAGGCGGTATCGCCGGTGCTCATGTGAGGCTCCTCGGAGATTCCGAGTCCAGAGGTCCTGTGGCTCCGTTGGATTTTTCCAGGTTCCCCACCCGGTCGGCAAGCGGAATTTCGGGCTGTGCGGCGACCGACGAAATCGACCCGGTCATCGTCGACCGGCTCATCGGCACGTGACCGCCGCGGGCGGTCCCGGCCGGTAGCCTGCCGCGATGGATGCCGCCCGGCTCGCGTTCGTGTTCGACGATGGCCTGGACCCGGGTGAGATCGATCTCGACGACGAGGACCAGCTGTTCGACCTGGTCGCCGAAGCGTTCCCGGCGTTGGACGAGGGCCAGGTCGCCCCCCGGGTGGTGGTCGCGAAAATGATCCTCGCCGATGATCCGCCGGTGGTGTGGGAAACCGTCGAACGGCTCACCGCCGACGGCGTGGCCCGTGGCGACATCTGGTCGGGCCTGGCGCTCACGGTGCTGGTCGCGTTGCGTGACGTGGTGGACGGTGACACCGGGGCGATGTCACCGGCGCGCCTCGGTGAGCGGCTCGCCCACCTTCCGATCCCGGGCTGGGACGACGTGTACGACGTGATCGAACGGACTGTCGGCGACCGGACCGTTCTGGGTGTCGACGCACTGGCCGACGTGGTGCGTCAGAAGCTCGGTTTCGGCGACACCGATGCCGGTCAGGAGGTCCTGGATCGGGTCGTCGACGACCTGGTGGAAACCGGCGAACTCGTACTGATCGCGGGTGACGTGGTCGTCGATCCGGTACGCCTCGTGTCCCGTTCGGTGTTCACGCACCGCTTGACCGACGACGAGATCCGCAACGACGTGCTGGATCTGGGTTTCGACCTCGCGGTGTACTCGTCTCTGGACCACGTCCATCTCGACGACGCCGACGACGGAGCGGTGGCCGAAACGATGACGGGTCCGGTCATGGCCGACCGGATGGGTCCGGTTTGGCAGGGGCCGTCCGGGTGGTTGGACCGGTTCACGCCCGGGTCGCTGGTCGCGGTGCGCATCACCCCGGCCGAGCCCGGTTCCTGTGCGAATCGGCTGCACATCGAACCCGTCGATGAGACCACGTTCAGCGGAGCGGATCGGGCCGACGCCACCGAGGGGGCGGTGTGGGTGTCGGTGGTCGAGGACGAATCGGCCGAATCCGGTCTTCCCGTGGGTGCCGCCGAGCTGGTGTGTGCCCTGGTCGTCCGGGACGGCGACGTGTTCGCCACACCGGGTCCGCCGTTGGGTGAACGGTGCACGATGGCGGGTCTGCAGGTCCGCAGTCGTGCGGTGGCCGCCCGCGAGGCCGCCTGGTACGCGTCGGCGATGTTGCGTCGCACCGGCCGGTTGGCTGGATGGATCGACGACGACGATCAGTTGTTCCACGTGCTGGATCTGCTCGCATCGTTGGATGTGGTCGCCGGGATCGACCCGTCGTGGACCGACCGGACCGACGTCGGCCCGGCGGTCGACGACGGCGAACTGCGTGGCATCCTCGACGACCTCGACGATCCGGTGACGATGACGGCCGTCGC
>CAZVFF010000106.1:0-8068 GCA_964626395.1 uncultured Iamiaceae bacterium
AGGCGGTGCTCGGCATCGGGTTGCCCCAGGCGACCGCGATCGCCGACGTGCGTGCCGCCCGGCAACGTCACCTGGAGGAGACCGGGGTGTACGTGCAGATCATCGCGTCGGGGCCACTGGCCACCGGCGGTGACATCGCCAAGGCGATCGCGTGCGGTGCCGACTCGGTCATGTTGGGTCCACCGTTGGCCGCGGCATCCGACGCCCCGGCCCGGGGCGCGTTGTGGGGCCAGGGTGCCACCCACCCGACGTTGGGTCGGGGTGGCGTCGCACACCGTGAACCGGTGGGGACCTTCGAACAGATCCTGGTGGGTCCCGCGTGTGAGCAGGACGGCGCCACGAACCTGTTCGGGGCGTTGCGACGCACGATGGGCATGACCGGTCTGCGTTCTCTGGCCGAGCTGCGCAAAGCCGACCTCGTCGTGCACCCGGGGTCGGGACGGTGACCGACACCGCCGGCGGTCCCGACCAGGTCGTGCTGGTCGTCGACTTCGGTGCCCAGTACTCCCAGTTGATCGCCCGGCGGATCCGCGAAGCCCACGTCTATTCCGAGATCGTGTCGCCGTCGATCACCGCAGCCGAGATCGCGGCGCGGCGGCCCGCCGGGATCGTGCTGTCGGGGGGACCGTCTTCGGTGTACGCCACCGGCGCGCCCGACCTCGACCCGGGCATCCTTGATGCCGGCATCCCGATCCTGGGGATCTGCTACGGCGCACAACTGCTCGCGGATCGTCTCGGTGGCACCGTGGAACGCACCGGACAGGGTGAATACGGGGCCACCACCCTGACCGTTCAGGACCCGGACGCGACGCTTTTCGGCCGGGGCGACCTCGACGGGTCGACGGTGTGGATGAGCCACACCGACACCATCACCGCCGCACCGTCGGGATTCACGGTGACCGCATCGACCCCGCAGACGCCGGTCGCGGCGATGGCGGACCCGCAGCGTCGGATCCACGCGGTGCAGTTCCACGCCGAGGTGGCCCACACCGAAGGCGGTCGCGGGATGCTCGAGGCGTTCCTGTTCGACGAATGCGGATGCGAACCGTCGTGGTCGATGCGGTCGTTCATCGACACCCACGTCGAGGCGATCCGTGCCCGGGTCGGCGACGCCCGTGCGATCTGCGGATTGTCCGGCGGGGTCGACTCGTCGGTCGCCGCCGCGTTGGTGCACCGCGCGATCGGCGACCAGCTCACCTGCGTGTTCGTCGACCACGGCCTGCTGCGCGCCGGCGAGGCCGAACAGGTCGTCGAGACGTTCCGCACCCACCAACGGATCGAACTGGTCCACGTCGACGCGTCCGAGACGTTCCTGGCCGCGTTGGCCGGTGTCACCGACCCGGAGACCAAACGCAAGACGATCGGTGAGCTGTTCATCCGCACCTTCGAGGAGGCCTCGGCCGGCATCGCCGACGCCCACTACCTGGTGCAGGGCACCCTGTATCCGGACGTGATCGAATCCGGCACCGATTCCGCCGCGGTGATCAAGAGCCACCACAACGTCGGCGGTCTGCCCGAGGACATGGACTTCGAGTTGGTCGAACCGTTGCGGGAACTGTTCAAGGACGAGGTGCGCGAACTCGGCACCGAACTGGGTCTGCCCGACGAGATCGTCTGGCGGCAACCGTTCCCCGGGCCGGGACTCGCCGTGCGGATCGTCGGGGAGGTGTCCGCCGAGACGGTCGGGATCCTCCAGCACGCCGACGCGATCGTGCGTGAAGAGGTCGCCGCAGCCGGCCTGGACCGTGAGATCTGGCAGTACTTCGCGGTGCTCGCCGACATCCGGTCGGTCGGCGTCATGGGCGACGAACGCACCTACGCGCGCCCGGTGATCATCCGTGCGGTCACCAGCGAGGACGCCATGACCGCCGACTGGGCTCGTCTGCCCCACGAGCTGCTCGCGAAGCTGTCGAACCGGATCATCAACGAGGTCGACGGGGTGAACCGGGTCGCCTACGACATCACCGCGAAACCCCCCGGCACCATCGAATGGGAGTGACCGTCCGCGGGCATTGATCCTCCCGAGCGTCCGGGCCCGTCTCAGCAGGGCGCTGCAGGATGTGGAACGGTTCCCGTCGTGGCCCGGCCGACGTGGGTGCGGGCGTGGTCGATCGCCGCGTCGAGGTCGTCGAACAGGTGTCGTCGGCTGGCGAGACGGTCGAGTGCCCCGACCTCCTCCAAGGTGCGTTCGTGTTCGGGACGGATCCCCTTCAACAGGACCGTCACCCGTCGTTGTTCGAGTTCGCCCACGATGTCGCCGATCGTGCGCGCACCCGTGGCGTCGAGCACGTCGAGGTCGGGGAACACCAGGATGACGACGTCGGCGTCGCCGATCCGGGTCAACTCCTCGGTGAGACGGTCGGCGACACCGAAGAACACCGGCCCGGTGATCCGGAAGGCCACCACGCCGGACAGCTCCGACGGCCGAGTGCTCGGCGGCGACGGGTGCACCTCGTGGCCGTCGGTTGCGACGCGAGTGTCGATACGTGTGATGCCCGCGTACTTGGCGATGTTGCGGATCGTCAGGATGATCGCGACGGCGATCCCGACGTTCACGGCGATCACCAGGTCGAACGCGATCGTGGACGCTGCGGTCGCGGCGAACACGACAGCGTCGGTGCGGGTCGCCCGTACCACCGATCGGACGTTGCGTCGGTCGACCATGCGGACCGCGGTGACCATGAGGACCCCGGCCAGTGCCGCGAGGGGGATGCGGGAGACCAGACCGGCGCCGGCGACGACCACGACCACCAGGAACACCGCGTGGGTGATCGACGCCAGTCGCGTGCGGCCACCGGCACTGAGGTTGACCGCGGTCCGGGCGATCGCCCCCGTCGCCGGCATCCCCCCGAACAGCGATGCCGCGATGTTCGCGAGTCCCTGCCCGAACAGTTCCCGGTCGGGTCGGTGCGGTTCCACGTCGGTCATCTGATCCGCGACCCGGGCCGAGAGGAGACTCTCGATCGCGGCGAGTGCGGCCACGGCCAGTGCCGGCCAGACGTAGTCACCGAGGTCGCCGAAACCGACCGAGGGCAGGCTCAGGTGGGGCAGCGCTGCGGGGAGGTCGCCGATCGGGGCAACCGACCACCCGGTGACCGCGACGACGAGCGTCGCGACGATCACCGCCGGCAACGACGCCGGGACCGTGGGGAACAGACGCGGCGAGCCGACCATGACGGCCACCACGATGCCCACGACCGCGAGCGCGGCGAGCGTGTCGGCCCCCGCGGCGGTGCCGAGGGCCGACAACGCCACGAGCGCGGTGTTGTCACCGTCGGGGACGGGGACGCCCAACGCGGTCGGGACCTGTTGCAGGAAGATGATCGCGGCGATCCCGAGGGTGAACCCTTCGATGACCGGCCACGGGATGTAGGCGAGCGCGCGCCCGAGCCGCAGCAGGGATGCGGCGACGACGAGCAGTCCGGCCAGGACGCCGACGATCACGACGGCTTCGGCCCCGTGACGGGCGACCAGCGGGACGAGCACGACGGTCATCGCCCCGGTCGGTCCGGAAACCTGCACGTGGGAGCCACCGAACACGGCGGCCACGACACCGGCGACGATCGCGGTGATGATCCCGGGTCCGGCTCCGACGCCACTGGCCACACCGAACGCGAGGGCGAGCGGGAGCGCGACGATGCCGACGGTCACGCCCGCGAGGACGTCACCCCGCCAGGTTCGTGTCAGGCCCCGGTAGTCGTCGAGCCGTGGAGTCAGACCCATCGGTCGGTCATCGGTCGGCCACCTCGGCCGTGAGTTCGGCGATCAGGTCCTCGGTGGAGCGCAGGCGCGACAGCAGGAGGCGCCGTGCGACGGCGAGCAGTTCCCCGATCCGGGGGTCGCTCGTCGCGTACACGACCGAGGTGCCCTCCTTGCGGGTGGTCACCAGACCGGCGCGGCGGAGCACCGCCAACTGCTGGGACAGGTGCGAGGCCTCGATCCCCACGAGCGGCTGCATGGAGCCGACGGTACGTTCCCCGTCGGTGAGGATCTCGAGGATCCGCACCCGTGCCGGGTGGCCGAGCGCCTTGAACAGATCCGCTTTGACCGCCGCGAGTGGACGACCGGGGCCGACCCCGGCACCCGGGGAGGTCGTGTCCGGCGATTCCGGGGTCGTCATGGTTCCCAACAATTCATAATATGCGAATCTTATCAGGTATGAGCTCGGATCCCACGGTGACGACAACCTTGAAATTCCAACGGATGCGGCCGACGGGTACCTGTCAGACGAACCAGCGCAACGGGGGACCCACGTGTGGGTGGGGACCCACGTCGTGCGTGTGAGTGAGGATGCCGATGTCCCGCCACCGAGCACACGACCGGGAAGTTCCCGCCGACCCGGGGTCGGTCGGCCGACACAGGGGTGCTCGCACACTCGCCGTGTTCGTCGCGTTGTGTCTGGGCCTGCCGCTGCTCGTGGCGGCACCGGCGGGTGCCGACGACGTCGACGACCTGTCGGCACGCGCGGACGAGATCGCGCACGAACTCATGGATCTGCGTGGACGCATGTCCGAGATCGGCGAACAGTTCAACCAGTCCCAGATCCGGCGTGACGAACTGCGGGTGAGCAAGGCCGACCTCGCCGACCGGGTGCGGGCCGCGGAGTTCCTCTTGGCGGTCCGCAGCGCGGATGCCGCCCGGTACGCCCTGTCGGCCTATGCCGGGGTGGGCGAGGACGACGTGCTCTCGATGGCGCTCGACGGCCGCCAGTGGGACCTGTCGCGGCGTGCGGGCTACGCGTCGATCAGCATCGGGGATCGTCAACAGATCGTCGACGAGTTGTCCGCCGCCCAACAGGTGAACGACGACCTGTCCGCCGCGTTGGCCGATGCCGAGGATGCCGACCGGCGCGTCGCCGCCGACCTGGAACGCCAACAGGCTGAAGCGACCCGGCTGCTGGACGAGCAGGAGGCGCTGCATGCGAGCGTGCAGGGCGACCTCGCCGACGCGGTCGCGCAGCGTCAGCTCGAACTCGCGGCCGCCGAGCAGGCCGGTCCGGGCGTCGACGACGGCACCCCCGACGGGGCGGCGGCACGTACCCGCGGGCCGTCGGCGCCGTCGATCACCGGTACCGGTGCTGCCCACGTCGCCCGTGGACCCGACCCGACCGTGGCGCCGGGCGCGACCCGCCCACCGGCGACCTCGCCACCCGGATCCGTTGGTCCGAGCGGCCCACCGGCGACGTCGCCACCGACCGCTCCGCCGGTCACCTCCCCGCCGCCCCCGCCGGTGGTGCCACCGTCCACCGGTGGAGGGTCCACGACCGTCGCGAACGCGGCGATCTCGCAGTTGGGTGTCCCCTACTCCTGGGGTGGGGGCAACGCGTCGGGACCGTCGATGGGTTTCGGACCGGGCGCGGGCATCGTCGGGTTCGACTGTTCCGGGCTGACGTTGTACGCCTGGGCCAGGGTCGGGGTGTACCTGCCCCACTCCGCCCAGATGCAGTACGACCTGTCGGCCAAGGTGTCCCTGTCGAACCTGGCGCCGGGCGACCTGGTGTTCTACGGATCGTCGTCGCGCAGCATCGACCACGTGTCGGTCTACGTGGGTGGCGGCCAGGTGGTGCACGCCCCCAACTCACGATCGGTCGTGCAGTACGGACCGGTGCAGTTGTGGCCCGGCTACTACCCGTGGATCGGTGCGGGACGCCCGGGTTGACCCCACGTCCATCGCGGGAACCGGCAGATCTGCGAACCTGGCGTGCCATGGTCCCCCGCATGCGCCAGTTCGCCGTCCTCGTCGTCACGGCGGTCGTCTGCGTGGCGTGTTCGGGCTCGACCGCCGCACCCGATCCGGTGTCGTCGACAACGTTCCCCTACGTCGTCGATCCGCTCGAACCCGGTGAGGGTTTCGTGGAACTGGCCGGCAACCGGTATCCGTTCGACGATGTCATGTGCGCGCAGGGCCCCGCCGCCGACGACCCCGAGGGCACGAGCCGGATCTTCGGGGTGTACGTCAACTTCGAGGTCGACGGGACGACGGCCGGTGTCGAACTGACCCGGTACCGAAGCGAGATCCACGGCGAGATCGACACCGTCCCCACCGTCACCGACGTCGCCGGTGTGCGGATGCAGGGCGACGACGAGGTCATCGGTCTGGAAGCCAAGAGGTTCCACATCGAAGGCGAACGTGACTGGCGCGACGCCAACGACCCGACGGCCACCACCGCGTTGATCACCGTCGAAGGTGACCGCTACGACGTCGACGCCGTGTTCAGCGCCGTGGGTGACGATGCCGCGTCCGCCACGCCCGGCGTGATCGCAGCCCGTTGCCCGGCGGCCGGCCCGTCGGGTGACACCGACGACGTCGAGGGCGCGACGACGTCACCGACCGGCTGAGGGACCGGTTCGATCCTCGATGTCGTCCCGGCGGGGGAACACGTCCGAGGCGAGGTCCTCGAAACGTTCCCTCGACCATTTGCCGTGCTTGCCCCCCGGCCAGATCTTCAGCGACACGTACGCCATCGCCCCGATCGGGACGGGCAGCCAGAACTGTGCGACCCGGTAGGCGACCACGCTCACGGTCATCACCTGGAAGGGCACCCCGAAACCCACCAGCGTCGAACCGAGCCCGACCTCGACGAACCCCAATCCACCCGGCGTGATCGGCACCGCGGCGAGCACGTTCGCGATCCCGAACGCGACCAGGAGCGAATCCACCGGCAGGTGTTCGCCGAACGCGGCCAGACAGATCCACAGGGCAGCGGCCTCCAAAAGCCAGTTCGCCAGTGCCCACACGATCCCCCGCCAGATCACGTCGGGCCGTTCGGCGAGTTTGCGGAGATGTTCGACGATGCGGGACAGCACGTCGGACACCTGGTCGGGGGTGACCCGGGGGATCCGTCGGGCGATCGCGCGTGCCATCCGGTCGAGCGGCCCGTGCCCGCGCATCAACAACACCACCAACGCGGCGACCAGTGCGATCGCCACGACCCCGACGATCGCGACCGTCGCGTACACCGGCTGCATGCCCGAACGTGGGATCGAAACCAACAACGCGACCCACAGGATGACGTTGAGGATCACCGCCGAGCCCAACCCGACCGTGGCGAGCGCGAACCCCGTGTCGGTGCCGTTCACACCCGCCGAGGTCATCAACCGGTAGCCGACAGCGGAACTGGTGGCGGTCCCACCGGGCACGATGTTGCTGACGGCCTTGACCGACAACTGGATCCGGAACAGGGTCGAGAACGCGATGGGTCGTCGTCCGTCCTCGCGGGGCAGCGCGACCATCGTGAGCTGGGTGTACGCGACCAGGGAGATCATCACGGCCCCCACGGCGAGCAGCAGCATCCACCAGTTGACCGACGACACCGTCTCCACGTCGCGTCGCGCGTCGGCGAACAGCGGCAACACCAGGTAGAAGAACACCACCACGGTGATCAACAGCAGGAGGCCGCGGCGGATGCCCCGTCCGGTGCGGCTTCTCAGGATCTCGCCGGTGTCGTCGGGGTGCGTCGTCGAGGTGTCCGCCGACGTCGTCCCGCCGGTCGCGGGAACCGCATCGACGTGCGGGGTGGGGAGGTCGGACACGTCCGCGGTGCGGACGGGTTCCGTTGGCTCCGGCTCGATCACGTCCCCGAGTCTGCCCGTTCGGCGACCCTCGCGTGGCAAGTCGGGGGCTCTTCGGGGGTGTCAGCGCGCCTGGGTAGCCTGGACCCCGTGTCGGTTCGTCGCCCCTCATCGCCGTGTGTCGCCCACCCCTCGGTGACCCACGTCGATCCGGTCGGGGTCCGGTGAGCGGGGCTCCCGCGACGGGTCCGGTCGGCTCGCGGCCCCCCGGCGACAACGACGGTCTCAACCCGGTCCAGCAGGCCGCCGTCACCCACGACGACGGTCCGGTGCTGGTCATCGCCGGTGCCGGGTCCGGCAAGACCCGGGTGTTGACCCGACGGATCGCGTACCTGATCGAGGAACGGGGCGTGTCCCCCTTCGAGATCCTGGCGATCACGTTCACCAACAAGGCCGCCCAGGAGATGAAGGAACGGGTCGGTGCGCTCGTCGGGCCGGTCGCGGAGAAGATGTGGGTGTCCACGTTCCACTCGGCGTGCGTGCGGATCCTGCGCCGC
>CAZVFF010000107.1:0-4564 GCA_964626395.1 uncultured Iamiaceae bacterium
TCCAGGTCGAGTTCCCCGACGCCGTCCAGGTTGTACGACACGGTGATCGGGGCGACCACGGTCGGGAAGTACAGGACGTTCCCGTCGATGCGTCCGAGGGCCTCGTCGTCGAGGGGCGAATCGGTGCCGGCGAACGCGACGAGTCCGTCGACCAGGTCGGACTTGCCCTGGCCGGATCCGCCGCCGGCGTAGGTGATGTCCAGGCCGACCAGCACGTTGTCGAGCGCGTCCGCCGCGGCGTGCAGGTACTTCTCCTGGAACGACGAGCCCGATCCGGTGAGCGTCGCGGTCAGATCCGCGTACCCGCCCGGGTCGAAAGGCAACTCGACGGTCGGGGCGGCATCGGCGGGGTCGTGTCCGGCGGTGGCGGAGGTCCCCGGTGCGCATCCGGCGAGCGCCACGACGGCCACGACGGCCACGGCGGCCGCACGGGTCCGGCAGGTCGTTGCTCGTCGTCGGGGGCTGCCCGGTCGGCTCGATCGGTGTCGCACATCCACTGGGGACGACGGTACGGATCCCAGGTGAACACCACGAGGGGGTTCAGGTGAACTTCAGGTGAACTCCCGAGCGCCGCGCTCGCACCCGGCGGTGCTCGGGAGGGTTCAGACGGGTTCGAGCTCGGGGTTCGTGCGCCGCCCGAACAGGAAGTACGCGGCCGAGAACGACGCGTTCGAGGCGGTCGCCATGCGCCACAGCCACTTGGGACCGCGGATCTCGTCGTCGGCCCGTTTCGACAGGTCCGAGTGGGCGAGCCCGACCAGGGCCACGTGCGCGGCGAGCGCCCCGATGACCGCGGCCTTGCCCGCACCCGACAGATCCGACCACTTGTTCCGTTTCACAGCCATGTCCTCCATTACGCGCGCGTCCGGGTGGCCGGTACGGCATCGCCGACGACCCGCTGGCACGAACCTCGGCGTGGCGCCCCGGTGGCCCGGGTGGGACCACGTTGCAGCGACTCCCGGTGGCCGGCAGGCGCGCCGGCGGAGAAAAGTCGCTCCAAGGTGGTCCCTGTCGATCCCCCACGCCATTCGACCGAGCCCCGGACCCGACCCGCGCCCAGCCGACGACAAGACGAACATCGGACGCGGCCGAGTCGAAAACGACGAGCGCCGAACCCCTCGTCGGGGTTCGGCGTCCGGTGGTGTCCGCTGACACCGCAGCTGCGGAGAGGGTGGGATTTGAACCCACGGACGGGTTGCCCCGTCACCTTCTTAGCAGGAAGGCCCGTTCGACCATACTCCGGCACCTCTCCCTGTTGCTGGCCCGACACCGGGGTGTCGGACCCACGATGCTAGTGGTGCGCCGACGGCCGGAACGACACGTCCGGGGGTGACCCGCGATCAGGGATCGAGGTCGCGGGCGACCAGGTCCGTGTAGGCGGCATCGGCAGCGACGCTCAACGGGCCGGGCACCGCGGTGCGGGCGACGCCGTCGAGGGTCGCGACGGGGTGGACCCCCCGGGTCGATGACGCGATGAACACCTCGTCGGCACCTCGGAGATCGTCGGCGGTGAGGTCGTCACGCACCTCGACCGGCACGAGTTCCAACAGCAACTCGCGGGTCATGCCCCCCAGGCACCCGTTGGATTCCGACGGTGTGCACAGCACGCCGTCGATACCGAGGAACACGTTCGACGCGGTACCTTCGCTGAGCCGACCGCGGGTGTCGAACAGCAACGCCTCGTCGGCACCGCGCCGGTGGGCATCGGCCAACGCGAGCCGGTTGTCGACATAGGAAGTGGCCTTGGCGCCCACCGTGGCGGCCCGTTCGTTGCGCACGTACGGCGACGTGACGACGCGGGCGGTGTCGGGCCAGGGCCGTTGGGCGATGCCGTTGACCACGACCGTGGTGGGTACGCCGCGTTCACCCGGCCCGGCGGACACCGTGATCCGCAACTTGGTGGCCGCCGGTTCGGCGGCGACGACGGCGGCGACCGCTCGACGGAGTTCGTCGTCGCCCACACCGATGTCGATGCCCAGGATCGCGGCCGAGTCCGCCAGGCGCCGCAGGTGCCGGGTCAGGGCGAACGCGGTGCCGTCGACGACCGCCAACGATTCGAACACCCCGTAGCCGATCTGCACACCCGGGGTGACCGCGGGGACCTTCGCTTCGGACGCGTCGACCAGGCGACCGTCGATCCAGACCGTGCTCACGCCCCGAGTCTGCCCGGTCCGTCGGCGGCGATCCCCAACAGCCGGGCGGCTTTGAGTTCGGTCTCGTCCCATTCGGCCTCCGGGTCCGATCCGGCGGTGATGCCCGCACCGGTACCGAAGTGCAGCGTCCCGTCCGCGAACCAGAAGGTGCGGATCGCCACGTTCAACACCGCCCGTCCCCGGTCGTTGTCCACGATGCCGATCGTCCCGCAGTACGGGCCGCGCGGGACCGGTTCGAGTTCGTCGATCAGCCGACGTGCAGCACCCCGGGGGGTGCCGGTCACCGACGCGGGTGGGCCGAGCGTCGCGAGGATGTCGCCCCAGCCGATGTCGCCACGCAACGTGCCCGCCACGGTGGAGACCAGATGGTCCAGACCCGGGTGGGCCTCACGGGCGCAGTCGGCGGTACGGCGCACCGATCCGGGCACGCACACGGTGGCGAGCTCATCGGCGACCATGCCGGTCACGAGGCGGTTCTCGACGAGGTCCTTGTCGGGGAACACCCCGCCGGGCGTGGTGGTGCCCTTGATCGGCGACGACACGATCCGGTCGCCTTCGACCCCCAGGAACAGTTCCGGCGAGGCGGAGACCACGGCGACGTCGTGGTCGGGGATCCACACGGTTGCGGCGTACGGCGCAGGGTTCGCACGATCCAGTGCGGCCGCCAGCGCCAACGGCGACGCGTCCGACACCAGCGGGATCGAACACCTACGGGTCAGGTTGACCTGATCCAGTTCACCGACGCCGATCGCGGCACGGATCCGACCGACCCCGGCCGTGAAGGCCGCACGGTCCAACGAACTGTGCCAACCCGACCCCGGATCGGGACCGTACCGGTCCCCGGGGACGGCCACGTTCGTGATCCGGCCGGGTTCGCGGTGCGCGAAACGGGCACACAGCGGGTCCCCGTCGAACGGGGCGACCACGACCCACACGCCCGGGCCGTCCAACGCCGCAAGGTCGGCCGTCACGTCGACCGGTCCGGTCAGCACCCACCCGTCGAGCACGGCGATCGGGGCGGCAGCGGGCACGGTGGAATCCTAGAAGTCCCGGGCCCGGTCGTCAAATGTCGTCCGGACCGGATCGGGTGCCGGTTCAGGCGCCCCCGACGGGTTCGGTGAACGCCTCGACGAGCGCCTGCACCGCACACGAGATCAGGTGCCACGATCGGGGTTCCCCGTCCGGCCCGGTCGGGCGGAGGATCTCGGCGGCGCCGGTCTCGTCCCGGTAGGCGAGGAAATAGCCGAGTCCGTTCATCTGCGCCGCGATCGCCTGGGTGAGGTGCCCGAGGGTGAACGGGGGCCGCATCCGCCGGCCGTACCGCTCCAGCAGGCCGCCGAACGTGTCGCTCAGCGAGCTCAGGAGCGCCTGTTGGGTGTCGAGCTGGATGCCGCGCATCTCCTCGTCGGTCGCCGCCGCCAGCCACAGAGCGAGGAGCCGGGTGTACCACTCGCTGCCCACCACCGCCTCGGCGTTCTCGTTGCCGGCGATGCGGATCAGCTCGTCCAGGGTGGGTTCGCCGTCGAATTCGGCGACCACACCGACCAGCCGTTCGGACGGTGCGGTCCGGTCGCTGTCGACCCGGAGGGTGTGGTGGATCAGTTCCTTGCGGAACTCGCCCTGGGTCTGCCAGATCTTGTAGCCGGACCCCGCCGTGGACAGGCCCGCTCGCCGGCACGCGTCGATCAGGCTGATGTTGGCGCTGTCGATCGAGTATCCCGCTTCGGACATCATCTCGGCACCGGCATCGAGGATCCGTTCACGGGTCTCGTCCAGGCTTCGTCGTGCAGCCACACGGCTCCTTTGCATGTGCTCGCGTTCGCCGTTTCCGTGTTGGTGACACGGTCCCGAGCTCTCCCCGCCCCGGAAACCCAGCCTAGTCCGATCGACCCATGGATCCACGTCGGAGGGGGCCTCCGGCACCCCCGACCCCGATCCTCACCGCCGCGGCGAACCCACGGGTCCGCCGTCGCCCTAGTCTCGGATCCCGGAGGTGTCGTTGACATGGATGAACAAGGTGTGCTGATCGAGATCCTCGACCGGATCGACGGCCACGTGCGCAACGTGCTGGACGATCTCGAGGTCGACGATCTGGCCCATCGCCCCGCGGACGGTGCCAACCCGATCGGGTGGCTCGTCTGGCATCTCAGCCGGGTCATCGACACACAGATCGCGGACGTCGCCGGAACCGAGCAGGTGTGGACGACCGGCGACTGGGCACGGGGATTCGGACTGGACCCGGATCCGGCCAACAGCGGCTACGGCCACAGCTCCGACGAGGTCGGAGCGGTCCGCCCACGGGACGTCGGGATCCTGGGTGGCTACCAGACCCGGGTGTCCGAAGCGGCCCGGGACTTCCTGGTCGGCCTCGACGGCGACGCGTTGGACCGGGTCGTCGACGACGCCTGGGA
>CAZVFF010000107.1:4664-7985 GCA_964626395.1 uncultured Iamiaceae bacterium
CTCGACGAACTCGCCGCCCGGGGAACCGTTTTCGACCGGGCGTTCTGCGTGAACCCGGTGTGCGGTCCGGCCCGGGCGTCGATCCAGTCGGGGTTGCGGCCCACCGACATCGGGTGCTGGCGCAACGGCCGTTCCCTGCCCCACGGGGTCGCGACGTTGGCCGACCGTTTCGCCTCGCTCGGTTACGCCACCGGTTACGTGGGCAAGTGGCATCTCGGCAGCGACATCGGCCCCGCGCTGGAACCGTCCCGGCCACGGGTGAACCTGAACCACGCACCCGTGCCCGCCGAACGTCGCGGCGGGTACCGGGACGCCTGGGTGGTGGCCGACGCACTCGAATTGACGAGTTCGGCGTATTCGGGCCATCTGTGGGACGAGAACGACGAGCAGGTCGAGCTGTCCGGCTACCGGGTGGACGCGTTGACGGACCTGGCCGTGGACCGGTTGACACGCCTGGCTGCCGATCCGGACCGTCCGTTCCTGTTGTTCGTGTCGTACCTGGAACCGCACCACCAGAACGACCGGTTCCGCACGATCGGCCCGAAAGGGTGGGCGAAACGCTACCGGGGCTTCGACGTGCCCGGTGACCTGGTCGGCACGCTGGGCGACTGGCGGTGGAACTACGCCCAGACCCTGGCGACGTGCGCGTCGATCGACACCGGGGTGGGTCGCCTGTTGGACACGCTGCGTGGAGCGGGACGTGGCGACGACGCCGTGGTCGTCTACTCGAGCGACCACGGCAGCCATTTCCGAACCCGGAACCCGGAGTACAAACGGTCCTGTCACGACGCGTCGATCCGGATCCCGCTGATCGTTTCGGGTCCCGGGTTCGACGCCGGGGTCCGCGACGACCGGCTGGTCACGCACCTGGATTTCCTGCCGACGTTGGTGGCCGCCGCCGGCGGTACCGTCGAGGCGGCGCTGCCGGGCCGGGCGTTGCAGAACGGCACCGCCGACGCCGACGATGCGGGCGATGCCGACGGTGCGGCCGGTTCGAACGACGTGGCCGGTGTGACCGGTGCGGCGGGGACCGACCCGTGGCGCGACGAGGTGTTCATCCAGATCTCCGAATCGCAGATCGGCCGGGCCCTGCGCACCGACCGGTGGACCTACTCGGCGGCCGCGCCGGGTTGGAACCCGTTGCGCGGGCACCTGCACCCGGCGGCCGACACCTACGTCGAGACCCACCTGTACGACCTGGACGCCGACCCGTACCAGCGGAACAACCTGGCCGGCACCGCGGCGACCCGGAACGTGCGGGCAGGGCTCGCGAAGCGCCTGCGTGACGCGATCGAATCGGCCGAAGGGGCACGACCGCGGGTGCTGCCGCGGTGAGCACACCGTGAGCTGCCGCCATGGCACGTGACCGGGGATCGCGGGCGCATCGTCGGCGGGCCGCCAGGTGGCGTACCCGGGTCGACCTCGCCGGTGCGGCCGGTGCCCGACGTCGGGTGCCGCTGACCGGTACGGGACGCGACGCGGTGTGTTTCACCGGTTGCGTGCTGGACACCACCCCGCCCGAGGGCATGATCGACCATTTCTGGCTGGCCACCCCGGCCGGTTCGATGGAACTGCTGGCACCCGAGGCGCGACCGTTCATCGACAGGCTCGTCGGGCTGCACGACCCCGACGAACTGGCCGACGTGTTCACGGACGCCGGCCACGACCGTTCCCAGGTGCGCCGCACGTTCCGTTCCCCCTGGTTCCTGAGGGTTCCGGCGACGATCACCCCGGTGGAGTTCGTCGACCTGTTCCGGGGTCGGACCCTGAGCCGTGGACCCTCCGAGGTCGCCAGGCGGGACCCGTCGGCGGCCGAGGTGCTGCTACGCACACCCCGGAGTCGGGTGCCCGTCGAGGTCCCCGGCTGGTTGTACAGCCACATGGTCGGCCCGTACCTGCGCCCCGACCTGGTCGACACCGTCGCCTGGCGGATCGACGACCCCGAGGTCGTCGTGGCACGCATCCTGGTGGTGATCGACCTGCTGGGCCCACTGTTGGCCGACGGCATCGCCGCGCCGACCGCGGCCGGGGCGAGCGCCGCGGCCCGTCTGGTGGACGAACGGGCCCACGGGCCGAACGTGCAACGCCTCGGCCCCGCACGCGACGAGGGTCTGGACTGGCTGATCCGGTTCCTGTCCAAGGTGTGAGTCGGCCGCACCCCGGCCGGTGCGACCAACGCATCGTGACGACGTGCAGGCCCCTGTGGCGGAGCGGGAGGGATTCGAACCCTCGGACCCCGCAGGGGGTCTCCGGTTTTCAAGACCGGTGCATTCGTCCGCTCTGCCACCGCTCCGTCCACCGTTCTAGCGGATCGACCCCGACCCCGTGGAAGCGTGCGATCGGGGCCGTACGATCGGAAACATGACAGATCAACAAACTCCCGTCGTCCCCGCAACCCGCGCCGGTGACATCGCCGGTATCGAAGACGCCTACGCCGCCATGGGCCGATTCGAACGCAGCATCAAGATCGACCCGAAGCTGCGCACGCTGGTCAAGATCCGCGCGTCGGTGCTGAACGGGTGTGCGTTCTGTGTGGACATGCACACCACCGAAGGCCGCGAACAGGGCGAGACCGACCGCCGCCTGGCGGCTGCGACCACCTGGCGGCACGGACCGTTCTTCACCGCGAAGGAACGTGCCGCGCTGGCGTTGACCGACGAGTTGACCATGACGTCGAACCGCAACGAGGGCGTGTCCGACGAAGTGTGGAACGAGGCCAAGGCGCAGTTCTCCCGTGACGAGCTGGGCGCGTTGGTGATGGCGATCGTGGCGATCAACTCGTGGAACCGGATCGCGATCGCCACCCTGATGACCCCGCCCCTGGGCGACTGACGCGCCTGCGGGCGCGCCCCGGGGCGCCGAACCCGGACCACACGTCGGCGGTCCCGAAAAGGCCACCTTGGAGCGACTCGGACAACGGGCCCGACCCGCACGTGCCCGTGAGCGCGCCCACCGACGCGGACCCGGACCATGGACACGGTCCGGCAGGCGGACGCGAAAAGACCACGTTGGAGCGACTCTCATGATTGTCGCGTCCCCGGGCTCGACTTTTGTCGCTGCAACACTGGACTCGCGGGTCCCACGGGAAGGGAGCCCTGGACCCCGATGCGCGCCCGCGGGCGCGTCGGGTCGCTCGGCCGCTCCGGGTGCACCTCGCCGGCCCGCGCGCCCGAGGGCGCGTCAGCCGTCGAGCCAGTCGACGTCGTCGGGGACGTCGACCGCGTACAACTCCATGATCTCCAACGGGACGATCCCCAGCGTGCGGATGTGGGTGGAGGCCAACACCACCGGGCAGGCCGCGCCGTCGAAGTGGGCGCGTAA
>CAZVFF010000108.1:0-7875 GCA_964626395.1 uncultured Iamiaceae bacterium
CACCACCGAGGCCAAGGCCAAGGCCATGCGCCCGGTCGCCGAGAAGATGATCACCCGGGCCCGCAAGGGCGGTCTGCACAACCACCGTCGGGTGCTCGCCTTCCTGGGCGACACCGAGGTCACCGCGAAACTCTTCGAGGATGTCGGCCCCCGTTACGAGGACCGTCCCGGGGGCTACACCCGGATCCTGAAGCTCGGCCCCCGCAGCGGGGACAACGCGCCGATGGCGCGCATCGAGCTGGTCTGACCCGAACGCCGGCGACCGTCGGAACCGGAACCGGGGTACGAGTCCGGCGATGCGGATCCGTCTGCTGGTCGCCTACGACGGCACCGGTTTCCACGGCTTCGCCGCCAACCCGGGCGTGCGGACCGTCGCCGGTGAACTGACCGACGCCCTGCAACGGGTGTTGCGACGCACCGAACCGGTGGAACTGACCTGTGCGGGACGCACCGACAAGGGTGTCCACGCGCTCGGCCAGGTCGTCACCTTCGACGTCGCGGACGACGTCGACCCGGCCGAACTGGCCCGCCGGGTGAACCGGCTGGTGTCGCCGGGGATCGTCGTGCGGGACCCCAGCGTCGTACCCGACGACTTCGACGCCCGGTTCTCCGCGCGGGCGCGCACCTACCGGTACATCGTCTGGAACCGACCCGAACCGGACCCGTTCCACGCCGGGCGGGCCTGGCACGTGCCCGAACCGTTGGATCCGGCCTTGTTGGCCCTGGCGTGCGACCCGTTCATCGGAGAACACGACTTCGCCGCGTTCTGCCGGCGGGCCACCCGGGCCGACGGGACACCCGCGTCGCTGCGACGCCGTGTGCACGCCGCGTCGTGGGATCCCGGACCGCCGGGGGAGTGGCGCTTCACGATCGTCGGTTCCGCGTTCTGCCACCAGATGGTCCGCTCGATCGTGGCGATCATGGTCGACGTCGGCCGCAGGCGCCGGACCGCCGGTGAACTGCTGGACATCATCGCCTCGGGAGACCGGGCACGGACGAGTGGTCCCGCGCCGCCCGAAGGGCTCTACCTGGTCGGGGTCGACTACGACGAGTGACCGACTCGACCGTCGACGACGCGAACGTGGTCGGTCGTGGCCGGGCCGCACGTCGCGAGGTTTGACCGGTCCGGGATCGGGGTACGGGAATCCCCATGCATCGCACCGGTCCCCTGGTGGGCGTCATCGCGTTCGTCGTCCTCGCCGTTTCGGCCTGCAATCCGTCGTACGCCGAACAGAAATCGCAGGTCGACACCATGCTCCACCAGTCGGCACGGGCATTCGCCGCGCAGGCGTCGAACCCAGCGTTCCGGGCACGGCACCCGGCCCTGGACTTCACCACCGACGGCTGCTCGAACTGGTTCCTGCCCGACCACCTCAACGACACCGGTGCCACCTTCGACTTCACCGCCGCGTGTTGGCACCACGACTTCGGCTATCGCAACTACAGCCGGTTCAATCGTGCCGGGATCCTGCCCGACCCGGACGCATCCCGGAAACGGATCGACGACATGTTCCGCACCGACATGGTCACCGACTGTGGCCGTCGACCCGCCTGGATGCGACCGACCTGCACCGCCCGCTCGGACCTGTACTATCTCCTGGCGCGCGGCTTCGGGAGGATCTGACGTGCCGGCCGGCGCGCCGCGCAGCCGTATTTGCCGTTTCGTGGTGGTGGCTCGTAGTCTTGTTCGTCGCCTCGGTGACCGGCCGCTCCAACCGGCCCCGGTCCACGGAGGACGATTCCGATCACATCCTGCGAGTACGAGGATCACAACGCCGTGCCCACCTACAGCCCAAAGGCCTCAGAGATCGAACGATCCTGGTATGTCGTCGATGCCGAAGGCGTGGTGCTCGGGCGCCTGGCCACCCGGGTCGCCGACGTGCTGCGCGGCAAGCACAAGCCGACCTACGCCCCGCACATCGACACCGGCGACCACGTGATCATCGTGAACGCCGACAAGGTCGTGTTGACCGCCGACAAGGCGGCCGACAAGCACATCTACCGGCACACCGGCTACCCCGGTGGGATCCGCTCGGAAACCTACGCAGAGCGGCTCGACCGCAAACCCGCCGAGGCGGTGCGTGACACGATCCGGGGCATGCTGCCCAAGACCCGTCTGGGGCGTGCCCAGATCAGCAAGCTGAAGGTCTACGCCGGCCCGACCCACCCGCATTCCGCTCAGCAGCCCGCACCGCTGGAACTCGACCGTCGCGCCCGTGCCGTCGCGGCGACGCGATAGGAGAACAGAACCGTGACCCAGCCACTCGTGCAGACCACCGGACGTCAGAAGCGTGCGATCGCCCGCGTCCGTTTCCGTCCCGGAACCGGCACGATCACCGTCAACGGACGTGACGTGAACGAGTTCTTCCCGTCACGCACCAACCGCATGGTGCTCACCGAACCGCTGACGCTGACCGAACTCACCGAGGCCTACGACATCGAAGCGACGATCACCGGTGGCGGCAAGACCGGCCAGGCCGGTGCGATGCGTCTGGGGATCGCCCGTGGGTTGGCCGAACTCGACGCCGAACTGCGTGGCACGCTCAAAGCCGCCGGCTTCCTCACCCGTGACGCACGGGAGAAGGAATCCAAGAAGTACGGCCTGAAGAAGGCTCGGAAGGCTCCGCAGTACTCCAAGCGCTGATCGGAAAGACGGCGGTCGGCCCGTGACATTGCGGTTCGGCACCGACGGGGTCCGTGGGCTCGCGAACGAACGACTGACCCCCGAGTTCGTCACGGCGTTGGGCCGCGCCGCCGCGCGGGTGCTCGGCGGGTCCCGTTGCGCGATCGGCCGGGACACCCGCCGGTCCGGACCGATGCTCGCCGCGGCGCTCACCGCCGGCCTCGCTGCTGAAGGTACCGACGTGGTCGACCTGGGGGTCGTACCGACCCCGGCCGTCGCGCACTGGTCGCAGAGCCACGACGAACCGGGTGCGGTGATCTCCGCGTCGCACAACGCCTACCCCGACAACGGCATCAAGTTCTTCGCGCCCGGTGGGCGCAAACTCACCGACGTCCAGCAGCACGACATCGAGGACCACCTGGCCCGCCTGTTGGGACGCACGGTGGCCGAACCGGTCGCCGAAGGTCGTTCCGTTCCCGTGGGCGCCGCGGTCGGTGCCGTCGAACGGGATCCCGACCCGGGAGCAGGGTGGGTCGACCATCTCACGGTCGACGTGCTCGAGGGACGTTCGCTCGACGGCCTGAAGATCGTCGTGGACACCGCGAACGGTGCCGCGTCGGCGTTCGCCGCGCGGGTCCTGGGACGACTCGGCGCGACGGTCACCGTGATCAACGCGCATCCCGACGGCACCAACATCAACGCCTCGTGTGGTTCCACCGATCCCGCGATGGTCGCCGCGGCGGTCGTCTCGCGCCGGGCCGATCTGGGTCTGGCACTGGACGGCGACGCCGACCGGCTCGTCGCAATCGACGAACACGGAGGCGTGGTCGACGGCGACGCACTGATGGCGGTCTTCGCGATCGATCTGGCCGAACGGGGTCTGCTCACCGGCGGGGCGATCGTCGCGACCGTCATGAGCAACCTGGGACTGGAACGGGCCCTGGACCGCGCGGGAATCGGACTGGTCCGCTGCCCGGTGGGGGACCGCCACGTCCTCGAGGCCCTCACCGAACACGGACTCGCGCTCGGTGGGGAACAGTCCGGCCACCTCATCCTCCCCGCACACGCCACCACCGGCGACGGCCTGTTGGCCGGCGTGCTGGCCGCCGACGTCGTCCGACGCACCGGCAGGCCCCTGTCGGCGTTGGCCTCGGTCGTCGAACCGGTTCCCCAGCTGCTGCACAACGTGTCGCTGCCCGCACCGGTGCCGGACCTGGTCGACCGGGTCGCCGCCGACGTCGCGGCGGCTGAGGACACCCTCGGTGCCGACGGTCGGGTCCTGATCCGCCTTTCCGGGACCGAACCCCTCGCCCGGGTGATGGTCGAGGCGACCGACCCGGTCGTCGCCGACCGGGTCGCGGCCGATCTCGTCGCTGCCGTGGAACGCGCCACGGCAGCCCCGGATCCGGTCTGACCGGTGAGCGAACGGTACGCCCAGGACACCTCCGGGTACGACCGGGGTCTGGGATTCTTCGACGCGGTGTACGGCTTCGCGCTGACCCTGCTGGTCACCACCGTGGACGTGACGGGGCGGGCCACCTGGGAGAGCCCCGCGTCGTTCCTCGACGCGAACGGCACCCAGCTGGCTTCGTTCGCGGTCAGTTTCGTGGTGATCGTCGCGTTCTGGCGTCAGAACCACCAGATGCTCGCCCGGTTCCGGGCGATCGACGGGACCGTCATCGTCGCGAACGTCGTGGTCATGGCCTTCGTGGTGTTCATTCCGTTCACGACCGATGCCATGGGCGACCCGGACCTCGCCGACCTGGCTCTGCCCACGGCGTTGTACGCGTTGAACATCGCATTGGCGGTGTCGGCGAGCATCGTCGTGTTCGAGGTCGGGCGACGACGCGGCCTGCTCGACCGTCGACCTTCGCCCGCCGAACACCGCGCCGAGCTGATCGACGCGCTCGCCACACCGGCGGTGTTCCTGGCGTCGATCCCGGTGACCTACCTGGCTGTCGACCTGTGGTCCGACGCAGCGGCCGGCAAATGGGTCTGGGCGTTGTTGCTGGTCGTCAAACCCCTGACCGGGCGACGCCTCGATCGGATCACCGCGGAAGTGGCGACCGTCCCGCAATGACCGGCACCGGCGGGTCGCGGCGGACGGTCCGGTAGCCTTCCCCGAGGTATCCGGCACTCCCTGGAGGCGTTCGACAATCCATGTGTGGCATCATCGCTGTCGTTCGACGACGTTCGGACCGCACCGTTCCCTCCTCGGACGAGCTGCTCGCCGAACTGGCCGCCGCCGATGCGGCGACCGACGCCGCCCCGACGGTGTCGACCGACCCCGACGCCACGGTCGCCGCACTCGCCCGGATCGCCGAACCCCTGGAACGGCTCGACGCCGCCCTGCGCGGTGGCCCGGGGGTGCGGGCACTGCTGGCCGACGCGACCCTGGGTGCGCGGATCCGGGAACGCACCGGCGCGATCACCGGTTTCGTCGACACGCTGGATGCATCGTTGGACGACGACGGCACTGTCGATGACGTCGGCGTCGTGGAACGACTCAACGCCGCGATGATCCGGCTGCGCGACGTGCTCTGGGCGCTCGGCGTCGATCGTCTGCGTGCCGCAGCCGGGGTCGTCGACCTGGCGGGCCCGAATCCCGACGACGCCGCCGTGGACGGCCTGTTGTCGATCCACCAGGCACTCGCCGGGATCGACCGGCTGGAAGTCCGGGGTCGGGACTCGGCCGGGGTGAGCGTGTACGTGCGCGACCACCCGCTCGACGACGCCGAGATCGCCGCGCGGATCGGCGAGCGTGACCGTGACCCGCTGTTCACCTCGGGCACGGTCCGCCGGGCCGGTGACGGGGTGCTGTGTTTCGTCTACAAGGCCGCCGCGGAAATCGGTGAGCTCGGTGACAACACCGCCGCGATGCGGGCACGGATTCGCGACGACGAGCTGTTGCACGCGGCATTGCGCGCCGACGCGCAGGTCGTCGTGTTGGGCCACACGCGTTGGGCGAGCGTCGGGGAGATCTCCGAAGCGAACGCGCACCCGCTGAACGCGGACGAACGCGACCGTGTCGACGGACCGTTCGTCACCGCCGCACTGAACGGCGACATCGACAACTTCGCCGACCTGAAAGCCGAACACGGCCTGGCGATCGCCCCGCAGATCAGTACCGACGCGAAGGTGATCCCCACCTTGTTGTCGCGTGCGTTGGAACACGGCGCCGGAACCGACACGATCGACGTGTTCCGTTCCACGGTCGCCGCTTTCGACGGTTCCGTCGCGATCGCGGCGGTGGCCGGTGACGAACCGGACCGTCTGCTGCTGTCGTTGCGAGGCAGCGGTCAGGCGCTGTACGTCGGTCTCGCCGCCGACGCGTACGTCGTGGCGAGTGAACCCTACGGCCTGGTCGAGGAGGCGTCGCGGTACGTGCGCCTCGACGGTGAGACCCCGTCGGATCCGGACAACCCCGTGGCCAGCCGGGGCCAGATCATGGCGTTGGGAGTCGACGGTGCCGGAACCCTGGCCGGGATGACCCGTTGGTCCTTCGACGGGACCGAACTGCCGGTGGACGTCGACGAGGAACGCGACGCCGAGATCACCACCCGCGACATCGACCGGGGCGACGCCCCGCACTTCCTGCTCAAGGAGATCGGCGAGGCGCCGGGCTCGTTCCGCAAGACCCTGCGCGGCAAGTTGACCCACCACGGCGACCACTGGCGTGTGGTCCTGCCCGCCTCGACCCTGCCCGACGACGTGCGTGAACGGGTCCGCACCGGCGGGATCGGTCGTGTGGTGACCGTCGGCCAGGGCACCGCCGCGGTGGCTTCGCGCAGTTTCGCCCGGGCGCTCACCGAAGCACTCGACGGCCTGGACGTGACCGTCGAAGCCGAACTGGCCACCGAGTTGTCCGGCTTCGGGTTGCGTTCGGACATGTCCGACACGCTGGTGGTGGCGATCTCCCAGTCGGGGACGACCACCGACACCAACCGGACCGTCGATCTCACACGGGCCCGGGGTGCCGCGGTCGTCTCGATCGTGAACCGTCGCGGCAGCGACCTGTGCGACAAGTCCGACGGGGTGCTCTACACCTCCGACGGGCGCGACGTGGAGATGAGCGTCGCCTCCACCAAGGCGTTCTACGCGCAGATCGCCGCCGGGTTCCTGTTGGCGTACGCGCTCGCCGACGACTTCGGGCAGCGACCCGACGCGGTGGACCTGGACGTGGCCGGTGAAGCGGGCCGGGCCGTACGCAGCGACGTGCTCGCCGCGTTGCGGGAACTGCCCGCGAAGATGGCCCGGGTGTTGGAGACCCGCGAGGCGATCGCCTCGGCGGCCCAACGGTTCGCGCCGTCACGCCGGTACTGGGCGATCGTCGGTTCGGGTGCCGACCACATCGCCGCGCAGGAGATCCGGGTCAAGCTGTCCGAGCTGTGTTACAAGGCGATCGCGTGCGACGTGATCGAGGACAAGAAGCACATCGACCTGTCGTCGGAACCGCTGATCCTGGTGTGCGCTGCCGGGCTGTTCGGCTCCAACGCCGACGACGTCGCCAAGGAGGTGGCGATCTACCGGGCCCACAAGGCCGCACCGATCGTCATCGCCTCCGAGGGCGAGGAACGTTTCGCCGCGGCCCTCGATGTGTTGACCGTGCCGGTCACCCACCCGCGTCTGGCGTTCGTGCTCGACGCGGTGGTCGGCCACCTGTTCGGCTACGAAGCCGCGCTCGCGATCGACGCGCAGGCCCGACCCCTCCGGGCCGCCCGCAGCACCCTGGAACAACTCGCCAAGTCGGTCCCCGACGGCGACGAACTGCTGCGACGCATGGCCGAACGTTTCGAACCGGTCGCCCGCGCCTGGGGCGACGGGCTGCGCAGCGGTGTGTACGACGGCCACCTGGAAGCCAGCATCGGCTCACGGATCTCCACGTTGTTGCGTTACGCATCCGGGGTGTTGCCGCTCGAGGTGTACCAGCTCGACTTCGGACGCCAGGGCACCCCCGACGTGCTCGTCGAGTCCCTCGGCGCGGCGCTCGGTCAGGGCATCGAGGCGTTGACCCGGCCGGTGGACGCCATCAAACACCAGGCCAAGACCGTCACGGTGGGGATCTCCCGGTCCGACGAGGGGGTGCTCGAGGTGCCGTTGGTCGCCGCTGTCGTCGACACCGGCGCCCCACGGGACCGGCTCAGCTACCGGGCGCTGCGCACCCTGGCCGCACTGGATCCGGCCGTCGCCGAGGTCACCGGGTTCACCCGGTACGCGATCTCGGGCCGGATCGAAGCCGGTGACGCCACGAT
>CAZVFF010000109.1:0-7860 GCA_964626395.1 uncultured Iamiaceae bacterium
TGGGCCAGACCGCCGAGAACGTGGCCAGCCACTACGGGATCACCCGTGAGCAACAGGACGAGTACGCGCTGCTGTCCCAGACCCGCGCCACCGCTGCACTCGAGCGTGGTTACTGGGACGCCGAGATCACCCCGGTGACCCTGCCCGACGGGACCGTCGTGACCAGGGACGACGGGATCCGCCCCGGCACCACGCTGGAGAAGCTGGCCGGCCTGAAGCCCGCGTTCCGTCCGGACGGCACCGTGACCGCCGGGAACGCCTGCCCGCTGAACGACGGTGCCGCCGCGGTGGTCGTGATGAGCGACACCCGTGCCGCGGAGCTGGGTATCGAGCCGATCGCCCGCGTGGTGTCCACCGGTGTGACCGGACTGAACCCCGAGATCATGGGCATGGGCCCGGTCGAGGCGTCCCGCCAGGCACTCAAGCGTGCCGGCATGACCATCGACGACATCGACCTGATCGAGATCAACGAGGCGTTCGCCGCGCAGATCGTCCCGTCGGTTGACCAGCTGGGCATCGACATCGACAAGTTGAACATCAACGGTGGCGCGATCGCCCTGGGTCACCCCTTCGGGCAGACCGGCGCCCGCATCGCCACCACGTTGCTGCACAACCTGGCCGACACCGACAAGACCATCGGTCTGGAGACCATGTGTGTCGGCGGTGGTCAGGGCATGGCGATGATCTTCGAACGGTTGAACTGATCCTCCGGCCTCTCTCGGGGGCCGATCGGACGTTCACGAGGGGCGCTCCACGAGCCGAGTGGGGCGCCCCTCGCCGCGTCCGGGCGCCGGGGTGGGTGGCCGGAGCCGGGGGTCGCCACGGACCCCGCGCCGGGTCATCGGGATCCGCGACCGGTCGGTTCAGTGACCCGCCGTGGGACCACCCTGGTCGGGAGCGGTCCGTGCAGCCGATTCGGCGGGTTCGTCGAGCGTGGCGAGTTCCTCGAAGGACTCGACCCGTTTCCCACGTTGCATCCAGGCGGAGACCAGCACCAGGCCGACGGTGACCACCAGCAGCGGCCCGCGGGTCCGGTCGATCCAATCGACGATGGATTCGAGTGTGCCGCTGAACTGCGTGCCGAGCCAACGTAACAACACCAGACGGGCCAGGATGCTGACCGTGACGACCGGGATCAGGGTGCGGGGCCGGAACTTCGCGGCACCGGCGAGCAGCGCGACGAACGTCATCGGGGCGATCGCGACGATCCACCAGCCGATACGGGCGAACCACCCTTCGACGATGTGGAACACCTCACCGCCGGCGGGGTCGCGTCCCTCCAGCCAACGGACGGCGCGGCCGCCGTACCAGTACCCCAGAGCGAAGAACGCGAGCGTGGGGATCACCCGTCGGGCGAGCGCGACCGCGTAGAAACCCCACGCGTCGACGCTGTTGGTGACCAGGATCAGGTACCGGTTGTTGGCGTTGAGCGCGATCATCAACAGCGGGTGGTCGACGATCAACGTGGGCGACAGGGCGGTGCCGATCAGGCCGGTGACGAACGAGTCGACGACGATGACGACAACGCCGTGGCGCATGATCGCGGGCTTCAGGTTCTATTCGGTGATCGGCGTGGGCGCCGCCGCGGGGATCGACATGACCGGCCCAGTCTTGCACCGGGGCCCCGGACGGCCCGCACGCGCCCGGCTGGAATTCGTGCAACGGTCCCCATTTGGCCGGTTCGGCCGGGCATGTCCCGCGGGGCCCGACAACCGTGCTCGACCGGCGCCCGTGGGCCACACACCCGATGCCCGTGGGCCACAGACCCGGCGCCCGCGGACCACCCGCCACGCACCCGCGGGCGCGTCCCGGGTCCGTCACCCATCCGTGGGGATTCCCGCGGGATGTCCGATTCGTCCCGGTGATCCGCGCGGGACCACCTTGTAGCGACTTTTGCTTTTCCTGCACGAAACCCGCCACTGCAGGGAGAGGCACCGAGGAACCTGACGATGAACCGACGCGACGCTCCCGCGAGCGCGTCCGGGTCTGTCACCGGCCCGTTAGCGCCGCCCGAAGGCCGCCCCGGTCTCCCCGGCAATCCGCGCGGGACCACCTTGGAGCGACTTTTCCACGTGCGGCACGGAGTTGTCGCTACAAGGTGGCCCCACCTGACCCCCACGCGTCTGCGACCCTCCTCTCCGTCGCGCCCGTGGGCGCACCCTCTCGGCTCCGGACTCTCGCGTCCGCACGCGCCCGTGGGCGCGCGGGTTCAGGTCCCGTAGACGGGTGCGGGTTCGGGGGCTTCGGCGACCAGTCGTCGCACGACGTCGCCCAGCTCGGCGGCGTCCCAACGGGCACCGCCCTTGTGGGCGGTGGGGCCGTGCTGCCACCCGTCGGCGACCCCGACCTTGTCGCCTTCGATCTCGAACATGCGTCCGGTGACCCCGGCCGAATCGGTCGAGGCCAGCCAGGCGATGAGCGGTGACACGTTGGCCGGGTCCATCGCGTCGAAGGTGTCGTCGTCGACCTCGGCCATCATCTCCTCGAACGCCCCCTCGGTCATCCGGGTGCGTGCGGCCGGGGCGATCGCGTTCGCGGTGACCCCGTAACGGCCCAGTTCGGCGGCCTGCACGAGCGTGAGTGCGGCGATACCACCTTTGGCGGCCGAGTAGGCGGCCTGGGCGATCGAGCCCATGATCCCCGCACCCGACGAGGTGTTCACGATGCGTCCGTCGACGGCCTCGCCCGCCTTGGATCGGAGCCGCCAGTGGGCGGCGGCGTGGCGGGACACGGTGAAGTGGCCCTTCAGGTTGACGGCCATGGTGGCGTCCCATTCGTCCGCGGTCGCGTTCGCGAACATGCGGTCCCGCACGATGCCGGCGTTGTTGACCACCGCGTCGAGCCGCCCGAACGTCTCGATGGCGAACGCAACGAGTTGTTCGGCCGCGTCGAAGTCGGACACGTCGGCGCCGTTGGCGGCAGCCCGGCCACCGGCGGCTTCGATCTCGGCGACGACCTCGTCGGCCGGCCCGGTGGAGGCACCGGTGCCGTCCAGGGCCGAGCCGAGGTCGTTGACGACCACGTGTGCGCCCTGGCGACCCAGCTCCAACGCGTGGGCGCGACCCAGCCCGCGTCCCGCGCCCGTCACGATCACGACCCGTCCGTCACAGATTCCAGTCATGGCCCGAGACGTTATCTGACACCCCGTCAGGTCCCCGATCCGCCGGTGCCGGTTCGACCGTGACCCGGTGCTCCGGGGTCAACGGGGCGGGCAGGTCGCCTCGGCCAGGGCGAGGTCCCCGCACACGGTGTCACGGGTGACCTTCCACCGGCCGTCCACGAAACGTGCCTCGCCGACCCGGCCGACGCCGAGGGGACCGACACCCTCCGACAGGTCGTACAGCACGGTTGCCTGCGTCGGCGACGTGAACACGATCTCGACCATCCGCGGCGCGACCTGTTCGACGAGGCCGCCGTAGGGGCCGGCCATCGCCTCGACGACCACCGCATCCAGACCCTCGGCATCCTCGACGTGGGCGCGGCGCTGCTCCGGTGACGCATCGAAGTCGTAGGCGACGGCGAAGGCCCGCTCGATCCCGGCACCCGCGGCGTCCGGGTCGGCCGGGCCGGGTCCGGGGGCGGGGAGAACATCCGCGTCGCAGGTGATCGACTGCGTACCGTCCGCGGCGATGGTGCGGACGATCCCGGACGCGGTCCGGGCCTCGAAGAGCACCCGGAAGGTCGCCTCGGCGTGGGTCGCGCAGGTTGTCCGGGCATCCACGGTGACCGAGACGGGCGCCGACACGTCGTGACCCACGGTCGCCGGGACCCCGTGGACCGTCCGGATCGTCGGTGCGGGCGCGCGGTCACCGTCGATCGCTTCGATGCGCACTGCGGTCAGGTCGAACGGGGCGAAGCTGTGGTTGGTCACGAACAGGTCCACGGTGGTGCGGCCGTCGGAGCCGACGCTGCGCCCCGATGTCCGCGACCCCGAGGAGCCGACCAGGGCACCGAGCCAGACGTCGGCGAACCCCTCGCCGTCGGGCTGGTCGGCCACGACCACGTTCGGGTTGATCGGCCCCCACACGAACAGGCCCGCGCCCAGGATCGTGAGGGTCACGACGATCGCGAGCGCGTCCAGGCTCGGCGGGCAACGGCGTTGGCCGGTGGGTTTCATCGGCTCGATCCCCGGAACGCCGGCGCATCCACAGCGGACGGCGGGGTGCGTGCCACGATCCACGAACGGTGCCCGTGGTACCGCCATGCGACGAGCGCGCCGAGGAAACAGACCAGCCAGCCCGTGTCGGCTCGTGAAGGGTCGACGATGCCGGCACCGGCCAGGAAACGGAGTTGGGAACCGACGCAGACGAGTGCGATCGCAATGGATGTCCCACTGAGCAGGTGCACCGAGGCGGCCCGGATGGCGTCGTCCGCTCGGAGCAGGTCCGGTGCGGCCTCCGGCCGGGGTTTGGTGATGATCCGGCGTTGCAGCACCGTCACACCGGTCGTCACGACGACCACACCCGCGGCGATGGTCGCGACGGTCCACCGCAGGGTCGCCGTCGGGGTCGTGACGAGGTCGCTGTCGTACCCGGTCGGCCGGCGCGAGCCGGTGGCGACCAGCGCCCAGACGCCGAGACCGACCGCGACGGCCGGTGCCAGGACCTGCGCGACCCGCAGACGCCCGGCCAGATGGTCCCGCACCCGGCGCGGGGTGAGCGACGCGGCGCGTCGGGTCCCTTCCGGAAGCCGGGTCAACCAGCCTTCGGACCAGACCACACCGGCCAGGTAGCCGCCCATGAGCCAGACCCACCCCGACACGGGCACCGTGATCCCGAAGCCCCGACCCAGCGCGCCGAGCGCGATCACCCCGCCGAAACCGCAGACCAACCGGAGGCGGTGTCCTTCGGTCACGTACGCCTCGACGAACGAACGGTTCACGTCGGTGAGTTCCACACCGTGCGCGTCCGCCCAGGCGGCGGTGCGCCCCCGCGGCAACCGCGAGGTGACCCACACCAGTGTCAGTGCGACGACCAGGCCCACGAGCAGCACCGATGCCACGGCGGAGCCACCACCGCCGGACGCCAGCGGGGTCACGGCCAGGATCGTGAACGCAATGGCGAACGCGGCGAGCAGGACGAAGGCCCAGCGGCCCGACGTGGTGGGTTCACCACGACGGCGCGCACCGATCCCGATCGCGATGACGACCAACAGCACGATCGGCAGGGTGATCACGACGCTCCTCCCCCGAGGGTCGGATCGGCCACGCTGCCCAACCGCAGGAACGCCGTCCGGGCGGCCCGGATCACGTCTTCGACGCTGCCCCCGGACGCGGCGGTCTCCCGTGCGAGACGTTCAGCCGCTTCGCGCATCGCCGGGGTGGCCGGGTCCCCGTCGGGACCATCGGTTCGGGCCGACACCACCGTCCCGTGGCGGCCCCGTGCACGGATCACCCCGTCGGCCTCCAGTTCCCGGTAGGCGCGTTGGATGGTGTTGGTGGCCACACCGAGGTCGTTGGCGAGCTGCCGGATCGAGGGCAGGCGGTCACCCGGGGCCAGGACCTCGGCGTCGATGTACGCGGCGAGCTGGTCACGGACCTGTTCGAAGGTCGGAACCGGCGAGTCGAGGTCGATCTCGATCAGCATGTCGGGGTCCCGGGGATCATTGTCTCAATGATGTCATACAATGAGACAACGTCAAGCACGTCCCTCATGCCCGGACGCACCATCGGATCGCACGACGATCCAGCCGGTACGGTCGGGCGACCGGTCACGTCCACCCCAGGAGGGTCCCACTCGTGTTCCACCACATCGTCCTGTTGCGGTTCACCCCGGAGTCGACCACCGAACAGCACCGCGCCGTGGTCGACGCGCTGCGCCCGTTGCCCGAGGTGATCCCGGAGATCACCTCCTACGAGGTCCACCTCGACGAACGTCTCGATGCGGCGAACGCGCACGTGAGCGTGCACGGCACGTTCGCCGACGAGGCCGCCTGGCGAACCTATTCGACCCACCCGGACCACGTGGCGGTCATTCAAACGCGCATCGCACCGATCCTGGACACCGCAATCCGCACCCAGTACCTCGACGACGAGGAGGACCGGTGAGCTCCGACGCCTCCGCACCCGAGACGCGCAGCGTGGTGGTCACCGGCGCATCGACGGGGATCGGGCACGCGACCGTACTACGGCTCGCGAAGGACGGCTGGCGGGTGTTCGCCGGCGTTCGCCGTCCCGACGACGGTGAACGGTTGGCTGCCGACACGCGCTACGCCGCCGGGGAGGTGACCGCGCTCGCCCTGGACGTCACCGACGAGGCCCAGGTGGCCGCCGCGTTCCAACGGGTCGCGGCCGCGGTCGGTGACGCCGGTCTGTCCGCGTTGGTCAACAACGCCGGGACCGCGTTGGGCGGTCCGGTGGAGTACCTGGGCCTGGACGTCTGGCGGGACCAGTTCGAGGTGAACGTGTTCGGTCAGGTCACGGTCACCAAGGCCGCGTTGCCGTTGCTGCGGCGGGGCGACGACGGTTTCGACGGCCACGGCCGGGTGGTCTTCATCGGGTCGAACAGCGGCCGGATCGCAGCACCCATGATGGGTCCGTACGTGGCGTCGAAGTTCGCGATCGAAGGCCTCGCGGACTCGTTGCGGATGGAACTGGTCGGCACCGGGGTCGGGGTCGTGGTGATCGAACCGGGCGCGATCGCCACGCCGATCTGGGCGAAGGGCCGAACCCTGGCCGACCAGCTCGAGGACGAGCTCCCCGCCGAGGCACTGGAACGCTACGCGGACCTGATCGCCGGGACCCGTGCCGGGATCGACATGCAGGACTCATCGGGGGCGCCGCCGTCCAAAGCCGCAGACGTGGTCGCCCGGGCGTTGAACACGAAGCGACCGTGGACGCGGTACCAGGTCGGGATGGACGGCAAACTGACCGTGTGGGCCGGCCGCTTCCTGCCCGACCGCATCAAGGACTACACGATGCGCAAACTCATGAAACTCTGACCCGCCCCCCAGTCGAAATTCGGAGCGGAATCGTCCCGGGCGGGCGATTCCGCTCCGAATTTCGGAAGAACCGGGGCCGATCCGGGGTCCGGACGATCAACCCAGGCGTTCGATGATCGTGACGTTCGCCTGGCCGCCGCCTTCGCACATGGTCTGCAGCCCCCAGCGGCCACCGGTGCGTTCCAGTTCGTTCAACAGGGTCGTCATCAGCCGGGCACCGGTCGCACCCAGGGGATGACCCAGCGCGATCGCGCCGCCGTTGACGTTGACCTTGGCCGGGTCGGGGTGCAGTTCCTTCTCCCACGCCATGACGACCGGCGCGAACGCCTCGTTGATCTCGATCAGGTCCATGTCGTCGATGGACATCCCCGTCTTGGACAACGCGTACCGTGTCGCCGCGATCGGTGCGGTCAGCATCCACACCGGGTCGTCCGCGCGCACCGACAGGTGGTGGATCCGCGCCCGGGGGGTCAGACCGTGATCCTTCAACCCCCGTTCATTGACGATCAGCATCGCCACCGCGGCGTCGGAGATCTGCGACGCGCACGCCGCGGTGACCCGACCACCCTCGACCAACGTCGGCAAGGAGCGGATCTTCTCCCAGTTCGGCTCGCGGGGGCCTTCGTCCTGCGTGGCGTCGGCCAACGGGACGATCTCGGCCTCGAAGCGCCCCTCGGCACGGGCCCGGATCGCCTTCTCGTGCGACTCGACGGCGAACTCCTCCATGGCCTCGCGGGTGCAGTCCCACTTCTCGGCGATCATCTCGGCCGACCGGAACTGGGACACCTCCTGGGTGCCGTAGCGCTCGACCCACCCCGTCGACCCGCTGAAGGGGTCGTCGAACCCGTACTGGGCGCCGGTGAGCATCGCGGCGGAGATCGGGATCTGCGACATCTGCTGCACGCCACCGGCCACCACGAC
>CAZVFF010000110.1:0-7850 GCA_964626395.1 uncultured Iamiaceae bacterium
GTGCGGATCACCCACCTGCCCACCGGGGTGGTCGTGTCGATGCAGGACGAGAAATCCCAGATCCAGAACCGGGCCCGCGCGCTGGTGGTGCTGCGCAGCCGCCTGCTGCAGATGGCCCAGGATTCACAGGCCGCCGAAGCCTCCGACGCACGTCGTGGACAGGTCGGTGGCGGCGGACGCAGCGAGAAGATCCGCACCTACAACTTCAAGGAGAACCGGGTCACCGATCACCGGATCGGGTTGACGATCCACAAACTGGATCGGATCCTGGCCGGTGAACTCGACGAGGTCTCCGACGCGTTGGTCATGGACGAACAACAGCACCGCCTGCTCGACACCGACCCGGCCGGCGCGATCTGAACGCGACGCCGTCGTGACCTGGTCCGAGCTGCAACGCGTCGCGGCCGAGCGCCTGGCGGCCGTCGGGGTCGACGGGGCCGACCGCGAAGCCCGGTGGCTCGTCGAGGAGATCCGTGCCGGGCGATCGGGTGGCGAATCGACCGCTGACGAACCGACCGGTGACGAACGGGAACGGTTCGACGCGATGGTGTCCCGGCGGGTCGACGGGGAACCGTTGCAGTACGTGATCGGGCACTGGCCGTTCCGGACGATCGACCTGGCGGTGGACCGACGTGCGTTGATCCCCCGTCCCGAGACCGAACAGGTCGCCGGCGCGGCGTTGTGGGAACTGAACGCACTCGGGGTCGCCGAACCGGTCGTCGTCGACCTGGGCACCGGCACCGGCGCGATCGCGTTGGCGATCGCGACCGAACACCCCTCGGCGTGGGTGCTGGGCGTCGAGGCGTCCACCGACGCGTTCGAACTGGCGACCGAGAACCGCGACCGGCTCGGCCTGGGGGTGAAACAGGTCGCGTTCGCTCGTGGGTCGTGGTTCTCGCGGTTGCCCGACGACCTGCGTGGCGTCATCGACCTGATCGTCACGAACCCGCCGTATGTCGCGACCGACGACGCCCTGGACGACGTCGTGCGGGACTGGGAACCCCACGGGGCGTTGTTCGCCGGTGACGACGGCCTCGACGATCTGCGGGTCATCATCGCCGAGAGCCCCACCTGGCTCGCCGACCCGGGTGTGCTGGTCGCCGAGATCGGCGCCGACCAGGGCGCCGTGGTGACCGCGTTGGCCCGGGACGCCGGTTTCGTCGACGTCGAGGTCCGACCGGACCTGGCCGGCCGGGACCGGATCCTGGTCGCCCACCGGCGTCGCTGACCGATCAGGCGGCGTCCGTGGCGAGCAGCTCGCGGACCCGGGGGATCACCTCGGCGCCGTAGGCCTCGATCGAGGCCATCAGCTGGGAGTGCGGCATCGGGCCGGACGCGTACTTGAGGTCGAACCGGTCCAGTCCCAACAGCTGCACGGTGTCGGCGATCTTGCGGGCGACGGTCTCCGGTGACCCGACGTACATCGCGCCGTGCGGTCCCGCCGCGTGCTCGAACGCCTCACGGCTCATCGGGCCCCACCCGCGCTCGGCCGCGATCCGGTCGTGCATGACCCGGTGGTGCGGCCACAGCTGGTCGAGGGCCTGTTCGTCGGTGGCGGCGATGTGGCCGGGGGAGTGCACCCCGACCGGGAGCGTGGGCAGCTCGAACTTCTCGAGTGCCCGGTGGTACAGCTCGACGAACGGCGCGAACCGTTCGGCGGCACCGCCGATGATCGCGAGCATCAGCGGCAGCCCGTGGGACGCCGCCCGCACCACCGATTCGGGGCTGCCACCGACCGCGACCCATGCGGGCAGGGGGACATCGAGTGGTGGGAACAGGTGCTGGTCGGCCAGCGGGGCGCGTACCGTGCCCGACCAGGTGACCGGGTTCGCCCGCAACAGGGTGGCGAACAGGTCGAGCTTCTCGTCGAACAGACGCTCGTAGTCGGCGAGGTCCAGTCCGAACAGGGGGAACGACTCGGTGAACGACCCGCGGCCCACGGTGATCTCCGCGCGGCCGTCCGACAACGCCTGCAGGGTGGAGAACCGTTCGAACACCCGGACCGGGTCGTCGGAGCTGAGCACGGTCACCGCGCTACCCAGGTGGATCCTCGTCGTGCGGCCCGCGATCGTGGCGAGCACCATGTCGGGTGCGGGGATCGCGAAGTCGTCGCGGTGGTGTTCACCCAGGCCGATCGCGTCGACGCCGACCCGGTCGGCGAGGACCGCTTCGTCGACGACGTTGCGGATGACCTCGGCGTGGGTCAGCCGTCGGCCTTCGTCGTCGACGGTGACGTCCCCGAAGGTGTCGATCCCGAATGCGGTTCGTCCGGTCATGGTGCGCTCCTCGACCACGGTCGTTGACGCGTCAACCATATCGGTCGTCGGGCGTTCCCACCCGCGTCGTTCACCAGCGCCAGGCGATCTCCTCGGCGAAACCGATCACGTCACCCGACAGGGTGAGCGGGTCGCCGTCAGCGCGGGGAACCGTGCCCGACCACGAACCGAACACCTGGTGGCCGGTGTTCGCGAACACCCCGATGTTCAGCTTCGACGGGGTGTCCCAGCGGGGTTCCAGGCTCAGGTCCAACGCGCCGTCGGCGGATCGCACGCGCCAGGGTTCCATCGGTCGTCGCGGGTCGTACGACCAGTCGAGTTCCTCACCGAGTTTCGTGAGTCGGCCGTCCACGATGATGCCGTTCTCGGTCACGCCGGTCCCGTCGGTCCACTTGGAGCCCATCTGGATCCCCACGGTGTGCCCCGCGGTCGACGTGCCCGCACCGGCCGCCCAGTTCCACTTCGCCCGGTACGGCCACCGGCCACGCCCGACGTCGAGGGTCGCCCACGCGGGACGGTCCGTCCCGATCGGGCGGCGCACCCCGTTCACGGTGAGGTGCCCGGTGGCACCCAGCGCCTGGTGTTTGGAGGTGTACTGGAAACGGGTGTCGCTCCAGGGGACGATCACGTCGAGCGATTCGTGGCCGTCGGGACGTTCGACGACCACGTCCACTTCGCCGCCACCCCCACCGGACCAGCGGGCGGTCAGGTGCGTCGAATCCGTACCGGTCGCCACGGTCACCGTGAACCGGCGGGACCGGTGCCGCAACGGTTTCGACTCGGGCACCTCGGGCAGGTCGATGCCGAGACCGAACGGGGCGACGTGCGCGACCCGACCCGACTCGCCGGTGCCGAAATCGGCCCATTGCACCGCCACCAGGCCCAGGTAGTCCAGGTCGGCGAAGGTCACCGCGAGGGCGCCGTCGCCGAACAACACCCCCCAGTAGGACCACCGTTTGTTGCGCCCCCAGGCGCCTTTCAGGTTCGCCCGCACCAGCGGTGTGCGGGAGAAACCCCTCGCCGCCGGGTTCAGGCGTGTCCCGTCCGGCGTGCACAGCTCGACGGGTCCGGTCAGCTCGGGTTCGTGGGTGGACATGGGGCCTCCAGACTACGGTGCGGGGTGTGAACCGGCCGCCACGCACGTTCGTCGTCGATGCGGCCGCCGACCCGGCCGACGACGTCGTGGCCGAGGTCGCCGCCGTGCTGGATGCCGGTGGAGTGGTGATCGTGCCCACCGACACCGTCTACGGCGTGGCGGCACGGCTGGACCGTCCCGCTGGGATCGACCGGCTGTTCGCCCTGAAACAACGGGACCGCACCAAGGCCGTCGCGGTGCTCGCCGCCGACCGTGACGGTGCCGCCGCACTGTTGGACCTGTCGGCCCTCGAACCCGCCGCGGCCGACACGATGGGTCGGCTCATGGCCGACGCGTGGCCCGGCGCGTTGACCCTGGTCGGGCCGCGTGCGGCGAGGTTCCGCGCCGTCGACCTGGGTGGGGATCCGACCACGATCGGGGTGCGGGTGCCCGACTCGGCCGTCGTGCGCGCCGTGGCGGCCCGCACCGGACCGTTGGCGACGACCAGCGGGAACCGGTCCGGGGAACCCACCCCGACCGACGCGGGTGCGGCCACCGCCGGCCTCGCCGGACCGGTCGACCTGGTCGTCGATGCCGGGCCGTGCGAGGGGGAGCCCTCCACCGTGCTGGACCTGGATGCCTGGCCGCCCCGGGTGTTGCGTCGGGGCGCGTACCCGGTTCCCGAGGTGGTGACCGCGGATGGCTGAACATCGCTACGGACCGGGCGTGTGGCTCGGAGCGGCGTGCATGGTCGCCGGGTTGGTCATGGCGCTGTTGTTGACCAAACGGGACGCGTTCGCGCTCGGCGGCGCGGGGTTGCTGGTCGCCGGCGCGTTGGCGATCGTCACCAGCATCGACGACTCGTCCGCCGACGACGGCTGAACCTCAGATGAACACGAATGTCCCGTCTGCGGCGATGCGCACCCGGGAACCGACGGTCTCCACGGTGGTGATCCGTTCCAGCGCGTCCGCGTCGTCGCCCGCGCCCCACGCCCTGGCACCCGCCGGCGTGAGCGCGGTGACGATCGCCCGTTCCGGTGCGCCGTCGTGGTCGTGCATCACGGTGCACGACTCCACGGTCGCGTCACCGGTGAAGGTGTCGTCCACGGGCATCGACCCCTCGGCGTCGATCGCATCCTGGGGGTTCGCCCACCGGTAGCCGCCGGTGGGGGGTTCGGTCGAGTACACCCCGAAGGAGTGTTTGGTGAAGTAGCCGCCGTTCGCCGTGACCAGCCCGGTGCCACGCTTTTCGCGCAGCACCTCCACGGTCCGCGCCGCCGAGTGGGTGACGTAGTTGCTCCAGGGGCCACCGGCGAAGGGCAACCCGCCGGTGACGGTCAGGTCCCGGTCCGGGTCGAGGCCGATCTCGTGTGCGGCGACCTGCACCGCGACCGGGAAACACGAGTACAGGTCCACCGTGGTCAACCCGGCCGGGTCCACGTCGGCCAACTCGAGCGCGAGGCGTCCGGCGATCCGCATGGCGGGGGAACCCGCATAGGTGGGCCGGTTCGAGAAGTACTGCGTGTCCGAGGCGTCGGTGCCGGCGAGCGGGAACACCAACCGGTCGGCGTCGACACCGAGTGACCGTGCCCGCCCGAGGGTGGTCAGGATCAACCCGGCGCCCTGGTCGACCCGTTCATAGGAGTTGACGATCTTGCGGTACGGGAAGCCGACCATGCGGTTGCCCCCGTCGGGGGAATCGATCTCGGCCGGGGTGTGCGGGTCACGTTTCCAGGCGTGCGGGTTGTCGGCCGCGACCCGGCTGAGCGCGGCGGCGACCTCGGCGATCCGGCGCCGGTTCTCGGCGATGCTCCACCCGTTCGCGGCCCGCCACGCGGACTCGAACAGCGGGTAGATCTGGATCGGCATGACCACGCCGCGGGCCAACTCGGCGTGCAACATCAGCGGGGTGTCGGTGTCGGCCCACGCGTCCGGGGTCACCCCGTCGGACTGGACGGTCCAGTCCGGGGTGGTGCCGGCACGTTTGCCGATCGCCTTGGACGCCCCGGCTTCGGCGCCGGTGATCAGGATGATCTCGGCGTCGCCGGCGGCCAGGTCCCGGCAGGCGGCGTTGATCAGCATCTGGGGCACGTTGCCGCCAACGTGGGTGTAGGTGGTGTGCGCACCTCGGGCGCCCACGGCGTCGGCGACCAGACGGGCCGGGTCCCGGTACGGCCAACCGAACACGTTCACCGACCGCACCGCGTCGGCGCGCCCCAGGATGCCGTCGACGCCGCTGTCGGCCTCGGCGGCCCGCAACGCCGCGGTCATCAACGCGACCGGTTCCAACGAATCGGCGCCCTCGTCGACGCGTTGGTTGAGTTGGCCGACACCCACGATCACGGGGGTGCGGTCGTCGACGGTGTCGGGGATGGGCATCGCGCCATTCCAGCCGCCAACCTGACCCGCCGGTCAAGTCGGCGTGCCGATCGGGCCGTGCCACCGCCGTTCCGGTGTGTCATCGTGGGCCGATGATCGACCCGTTGCCACCGGTGTTCCCGGGGACCGTGCCCCGCCCGGCGGGACCCGCCACCGCCGAACACCCGATGCGCGCGGTGACCCGTGACATCGCGTTCGGAGCCGACGGGTGGCACCCGACCCGACGAGACCGGGTGCGGGACCTGTTCGACGAGCTCGCCCCGACCTGGCCGGTCGCAGACGAGATCGCCGTCGCCGGACCGCTCGTGGACGCATTGGAACGTGGCGTGGCGGCCGCGCCGACGGCCGAACGTGGCCTGGCCGTCGACCTGGGCGGCGGCAACGGTCGGGCGTCGGGGCTGATCGCGGCGCGCTTCGCCCGCACCGTGCTGGTGGACCTGTCCCACGAGATGCTCGAGCGTGCCCCGGCCGATGTCGTCCGCCGGGTGCAGGCCGACGCGGCGCAGCTGCCGCTGGGCGACGGGTCCGTCGACGTGCTGGTCTGCACGAACATGTTCCTGTTCCCGACCGAGACCGGACGGGTGCTGGCGCCCGACGGCGTGTTGGTGTGGGTGAACTCGTGGGGCGCGGCCACCCCGATCCACCTCGATGCAGCCGAGGTCGACGCGGCGTTACCGGGATCCTGGGCCGGGGTGGGCTCCGCCGCGGGTGAGGGCACCTGGTCGGTGCACTGGCGGGCCGACCGAGGCGGGGCCCCGTCGACCCGGTCGGTAGAGTGACCGCCATCGACATCGAGTTCATCTGCACCGGAAACCAGTGCCGTTCGGTCATGGCCGAGGGTTTCGCGCGCCGCATCGCGGACCGACGCGGCCTGGCCGTGTCGGTCGCCTCCAGCGGTATCCTGCCGCCGGGCAACCCGGCCCCCGACGAGGTGGTGCGGGTCATGGCGGCCCGCGGGATCGACGTGTCGGCGCACCGCAGCCGACCGTTCGACGCGGCGATCGTGGCCGACGCCGACCTGATCCTGGGGATGGAACGTCGCCACGTGACCGGGATCATCGCGATCGACCCCGACGCGTACCGACGCACCTTCACCCTGCCCGAGTTCCTGCGACGCCTCGACGGTCTGGACCTCGGTGACGGACCGGTTCCCGACCTGGCCGGGGTGCTCGCCACGATCGGCGAGACCCGGGGGCGACGCGAGGTGCTGCGGATCCCCGTCGACGACGAGATCGACGACCCGATGGGCCGGCCGATGAAGATCTTCGAACGCACCGCGGATCTGATCGCCGAACAGGTGGACCGACTGCTGGGCGCGTTGTGGCCCGACCCGGTGGTGACCGCCTGATGCGGATCGCGATCGGTTCGGACCACGCCGGCCACGCGCTCAAGGCCGTACTCGTCGACGTGTTGACCGACGACGGTCACGACGTGATCGACCTGGGCACCCACAGCGACGCCTCGGTGGACTATCCGATCTTCTGCGCCGCGGTGGGTCGGGCCGTCGCGTCGGGGCGTGTCGAACGTGGCATCGTGCTCGGCGGTTCCGGTCAGGGTGAACAACTCGCCGCGAACAAGGTCGCCGGTGTGCGTGCCGCGCTCTGCAACGAGCTGTACACCGCCCGCATGGCACGACAGCACAACGACGCGAACGTGTTGTCGATGGGTGCCCGGGTGGTCGCCGATGCGTTGGCCACCGAGATCGCCCGGACGTGGCTGACCACCGACTACGAGGGTGGACGTCACCAGCGGCGGATCGACGAGTTGGCCGAACTGGAGGCCCGCTTCGCCGACCCGGAGGCCCAGGACGCATGGTTGGCCGAACGGTGGGCGGAACTGCCCGCCGCGGCCCGTGGCGGCGACGGGAACCGGTTCCCGCCCGCCAGTATGTGAACACGAGAACTCGACGAGACCCGACCCAAGGAGTCGTACCGACATGACCTGGCCAACCGAACGTGACACCGAGGTGTTCGATCTCATCGCGGATGAGGTGACCCGTCAGAACACCACGGTCCAGCTGATCGCCTCGGAGAACTTCGCGTCCCCCGCGGTGATGGAGGCCACCGGGTCGGTGCTCACCAACAAGTACTCCGAGGGCTACCCGGGTAAGCGGTACTACG
>CAZVFF010000111.1:0-7817 GCA_964626395.1 uncultured Iamiaceae bacterium
CTGCGGTTGTGGTTCGGGGTGTTCACCAGCCCCGGGATGTGAAATCCACCTGCATTCCGCCGACCAGCGCGCGATAGTGGGGGCCATGAGCGAACTCGGACCACTGGAACCATTCGAAGGCAACTGGGAAGGCAACGTCGGCGTCGACATCGCCTTCGACCACGCCACCAACAAGATCCTCGAGGAAACGTACTTCGAGAAGGCACGTTTCTCACGGATCCCGGTCGTGAACAACGGCACGCAGACCATGCACGGGCTCAACTACGAGATGACCGCGTGGCGTCACGGCGAGGAGGACGACGACCCGTTCCACGACGAGGTCGGCTACCTGCTCTGGGAGGAGGCGACCGGCCAGGTGATGCGCTGTTTCGCCGTTCCGCGCGGGATCGGCATCCTCGCCGGTGGCGATGCGACCGCGACCTCACGGTCGCTGCGTTTCGTGGCGACCCCCGGTGCCGCCGACTACGGGCTGGTGCAGAACAAGTACCTGATGCAGGGCGCGCACATCTCGGCGTTCACCTCGGTCTTCACCCTCGGCGACGACGGGTCGTTCAGTTACGAATCGGATCTGACGATCACGATCGAGGCGTACGGCGGCGAAATGCACCACACCGACGCGAACACCCTGCACAAGGTCGACTGACCGGCCGCGACCGTGCCCGGGTAGAATCCGGGCGATGAGAGCGAGCGCCCGATCGGTCTGAACGGACAACCGGACGCGATTCGGCCACGGTCACGTGCGGGGCGCGCGTGATCCCTCTTCTGGTCGTCCACGTCGGGGTCGCCGTGGCCTTGATGGTGCTCGGCGAACGGGTCCGTCGGATCGCGTTCCCCGTGGCGGGCGTCGTCGCGGCGGCGACCGTGGTGTGGACCGCGACCCGCATCGGCGCCGTCCGCGACGGGTCGGTGCCCACCGAACATCTCGACTGGGTCGGCGCGCTCGGGTTGGGGTTCGACTTCCGACTCGACGCGATGGCGGCGACGATGCTGGTGGTGCTCGGTGTCGTCGGCGTGGCGGTGTTCTGGTACACACCGCGTTACTTCGGGCCCACCGAACGGGGACTGCCGTGGCTGGCCGGGTCGATGTTGTTGTTCGCCGGGTCGATGGCCGGTCTGGTGACCGCCGACAACATCTACGTGCTGTACGTGTTCTGGGAGGGGACGACGATCACGTCGTACTTCCTGATCGGCTACCACCACGAGCGGCCCCGCGCCCGCGCCGCCGCACTACAGGCGTTGTTGATCACCGCGACCGGCGGGTTCGCGATGCTCGGCGGCCTGGTGTTGTTGTCGTTGTCCGCCGGGTCGTCCAGCCTGCACGTCATCCTGACCGGCGGGCTGCCCCACGACGGTCGGGTCGCCGCGGCGCTGGGCCTGATCCTGTTCGGGGCGTTCACCAAGTCGGCGCAGTACCCGTTCCACTCGTGGCTGCCCGGCGCCATGGAGGCCCCCACCCCGGTCACGTCGTTCCTGCACTCGGCGACGATGGTCACCGCCGGGGTGTACCTGATCGCGCGCTTCGCGCCGCTGCACACCCACGCGGCGTTCTGGCGCCCGGCGGTGATCGTCGTCGGGTTGGCGTCGCTGCTGTTCGGCGGGTTGCGGGCCCTGCGTCAGGTCGACCTGAAGCTGCTGCTGGCCTACGGGACGGTCAGCCAACTCGGCCTGATGGTCGTCCTGTTCGGGGTCGGCACACCCGGCGCGACCCGGGCCGGGTGGATGCTGTTGATCGCGCACGCCGCGTTCAAAGCGGCACTGTTCATGGTCGTCGGGGTGATCGACCACTGCACCGGCACCCGACGGATCGGTGAGATCCCCGACCTGGGCCCCCGGTGGGCCGCGACGCGCATCACAACCGGATTCGCGCTCGCGTCGATGGCGGGCGTGCCGTTGCTCGCCGGGTTCGTCGCCAAGGAGACCGGCTACGCGGCCTTCGCGGGCGCCACGTTCGAATCCCACTGGCTGGTGCTCGCCGGGATCGTCGCGGGGTCCGCGTTCACCGTCGCATACGCGGTGCGGTTCTGGTTCGGGGCGTTCGGCGCCCGCCGCACCGAACCGGACCGGGCCGTGGTTTCGCCACGTCGTCCGGCCACCGGATTCCTCGCCCCCGCCGCGGCACTGTCCGCCGCCGGGGTGGCACTGGGATTCGCCGGTGGCCGACTCGACGGGTTCGCGGACGTCGCCGCACGGTCACTGCAGATCACCGGGTCGCGGTGGCACCTGGCGGCCTGGCACGGCTTCGACCTGTCGCTCGGGTTGACCACGTTGGCGATCCTGGTCGGGCTCGGCATCGTCGCCGCACGCCGCACGATCCAGCCGATCCTCGCTTCGGGCGCACGATTGCCGTCGGGTGACGACCTGTACCTGGGGGCGTTGCGTGCCACCGCCGGGGTGGCCCGCCGGGTCACCGCGGTCGTCCAGAACGGGTCGTTGCCGGTGTACGCGGGTGTGACGATCGCCGCGGTGCTCGTGTTCCCCGTGTACCGGTTCGGAACCGGCGGGTCCTGGGGCGGCTGGCCACGGTTCGGGTCGCCCGGGGAAGTGGCGCTCGTCGCGGTGCTGGTGTCGGCCGCCACCGGCGCGGCGTTGCTGCGCCACCGGTTCGGTGCCGCGGTGCTGCTCAGCGTGGTGGGGTACGCGATGGCCGGACTGTTCGTGCTGTCGGGTGCGCCCGACCTCGCGTTGACCCAGGCCACCGTGGAGACCCTGTCCACCGTGGTGTTCGTGTTGGTGTTGCGCCGTCTGCCACCCGCCTTCGACCGCACCCCCGGACCGAGTCGCCGCGTCCTGCGTATCGTCATCGCGTCGTCGGTGGCCGCTGCGGTGTTCGTGTTCGCGCTCGTCGCGCAGGGCACCCTGTCGGTACCCGCGGTGTCGAACGACATGATCGAGCGGGCCCTGCCCGACGGGCACGGACGCAACATCGTCAACGTGATCCTCGTGGACTTCCGGGCGATGGACACGATGGGCGAGATCACCGTGCTGGTCGCCGCTGCGATCGGCGCGGTCGCGCTGGGCCGTGCGGGGCGCCACCGGCCCCGTCGGCCCGACGACCCCGAGGTCGTCGCCGCGGCCGCAGCCGACGCCCGGCGGCGCATCGTGTTCGTCGACGGGACCGTCCACATCATCTTCCCGGCGATCATGATGCTGTCGCTGTGGTTGTTGTTCGCCGGCCACAACCAGCCCGGCGGCGGGTTCGTCGGCGGTCTGCTCGCCGGCGCGGCGATCGCGTTGCGCTACGTCGCCGGGGGGACGTCCGCGGTACGCGACCAGTCACGGTTCCGGGCGTGGTCGGTGTTGGGCTGCGGGCTGGCGGTCGCCGCGGTGACCGCGATCGGCCCGCTGGCGTGGGGGAACCCGATCCTGTCGGTGGCCTCGACGACGCTGCACCCGCCGATCGTGGGCGAACTCACCCTGAGTTCGGCGTTGGCGTTCGACATCGGCGTGTACCTGGTCGTGGTCGGCACCACGATGATGGCCTTCGAAGCCTTCGGTGACGACGCCTCCTCCGAGGTGCCCACGTGACGATCGCGCTCGCCGCGTGCGCCGCCGTACTGTTCGGCCTGGGCACGTTCCTGATCCTGCAACGCAAACTCAGCCGCATCATCATCGGCCTGGGGCTGCTCACCCACGGCGCGAACGTGCTGCTCATCGGGGCCGGCCGGCGTGGCCTCGCCCCGCTGGTCGGGATCGACCCGGACGCCATGAGCGACCCGCTGCCCCAGGCGTTGGCGCTCACCGCGATCGTCATCTCGTTCGCGGTCACCATGTTGTTGTTGGCGCTCGCGTTCCGAAGCTGGCAACTCACCCGCGACGACGAGGTCGCCGACGACGTCGCCGACCGGGCACTCGCGAAGAACCTCACCCCCGGGGAAGAGGTCACCGACCAGGTCGAGGCCATGCCCGAACCGATCGAGGCGGTCGAACCGTGACGGCCCTGGTCGCCCTGCCGATCATCCTGCCCTTGGTCGGCGCCGCCGCGTCGATCCTGGTGGGCCGCTCCCGGATCTCCCAACGGTTGATCGGCATCACCACACTCACCACGGTGCTGGGCTGCGCGATCGCGCTCGTGATCCGGGTCGACCGCGACGGCACCGCGGTGACCCACGCCGGCGGTTGGGCGGCACCAATGGGCATCGCGCTCGTCGCCGACCGGTTCAGCGCGGTGATGGTGCTCGTCGCCGCCGTGGTGCTGCTGGCGGTGCTGGTGTTCGCGATCGGCGAACCGGGCGCGGAACGCAACCACGTCGGTTTCCAGTCGGTGTACCTGGTGCTGGCCGCCGGGGTGTTCGGCGCGTTCCTGACCGGCGACCTGTTCAACCTGTTCGTGTCCTTCGAGATGCTGCTGACCGCCAGTTACGTGCTCATGACCCTGGGCGGCCGACGCGCCCAGGTCCGTTCGGGCATGACCTACATCGTGATCAGCCTGATCTCGTCCAGCCTGTTCGTGACCGCGCTCGCGTTGATCTACTCGGCGACCGGCACCCTGAACATGGCCGACCTGGCCGGCGAGATGGCGACCCTGTCCCCCGGGGTGCGAAGCGCGTTCTCGTTACTGCTGCTGGGCGTGTTCGGGATCAAAGCGGCCATCTTCCCGTTGTTCTTCTGGTTGCCGGACAGCTACCCGGTCACGCCGTCACCGATCACCGCGATCTTCGCCGGGTTGCTCACCAAGGTCGGGCTGTACGCCATCGTGCGCACCCAGTTGCTGTTCTTCTCGCCCGACCTGCCGTGGGCGACGCTGCTGTGGTTGGCGGGTGCCACCATGGTCGTCGGCGTGCTCGGCGCGATCGCCCAGGACGACTTCAAACGGATCCTCAGCTTCATCATCGTCAGCCAGATCGGGTTCATGCTGATGGGCCTGGGCTTCGGCACGGCGCTGGGGGTCGCCGCACTGGTGTACTCGATGATCCACCACATCATCGTCAAGACCTCCCTGTTCTGCGCAGGCGGGCTGATCGAACACGTGGCCGGCTCCAGCCGCCTTTCCCGGGTGGGGCCGTTGTTGAAAACCTCGCCGCTGGTGGCGTTGCTGTTCCTGCTGCCCGCGTTGAGCCTGGCCGGGTTCCCGCCGTTCTCCGGGTTCATCGCGAAACTCTCCCTGATCGTCGCCGGGTTCGGCGCGAACCGGTTCGCGGTGGTGGGCGTGTCCCTCGGCGTCGGGTTGTTGACCCTGTACGTGGTGATGCGGATCTGGATCGGCGTGTTCTGGGCTCCGACCGAGGACGACGGTGGGCCGGCGCCGCTCACCGCTCCCCGGTCGGTCCCGCCGCTGATGGCGGGATCCACCGCGGTGCTGGTCGCCGCGACCCTGGTGATCGCGCTCGCCGCCGGGCCGATCTTCTCGTTCTCCCAACGCGCCGCGGACGACCTGGTGGACCCGCAGGCCTACGTGACGGCGGTGATGGACGAATGAAGTTCCTCGCCGCGGTCGTCGGCCTGGTCGTGCTGTGGTTGTTGGCGTGGGGCTCGGTGGACCCGGCCAAGATCGTCATCGGGGTCGTGTTGGCCGTCGGGATCCTGGTGCTGTTGCCGTCCGGCCACCGCCTGTCCTCCGGCGTGCGGATCCATCCGTGGGGGGCGATCCGGTTGGCGATGCACATCGTGGTGAGCCTGGTCACCTCGACGGTCGCGGTGACCCGCGAGATCGTCTCGCCGCGTCACCGTGCCCGCAACGGCGTGCTGATCTACCCGATGGCGGATGCCCCGCCCGAGGTGGTGTCGTTGCTCGCGAACATGATCGCGTTGACCCCGGACACCCTCACCGTGGACGCGCACACCGACCCGGCGATGATCGAAGTGCACTTCCTCGACTTCTCCGACCCGGTGGCGGCGCGTCGGACCATCGAACGGCTCGACGGGCTCGTACGCGGCGCGTTGGGGGTGGCCGGGTGAGCACCGCCACCGACGTCGTCCTGGCGATCGCCGCGTTCGGGTTCCTGTACCGGCTGCTGCGCGGTCCGTCGCTGGCGGACCGCACCATCGCCATGAACGGTCTGGTGGTGGTACTCATGGGCGTGATCGCCACCGAAGCGGTGCATCTGGCGACCGGGGCGTTCCTGCCCACGCTGGTGGCGTTGGCGCTGGTGGCGCCCGTGGGCAACGGGATGGTCGCCCGCTACATCGAACGGCGCGCCGAATGATCGGCGAGGTGCTCGGCCTGGGCGGGGCGGTGCTGATCGCTTTGTCCGCCCTGGGGATGGTGCGGTTCGGAAACGTGTTCTCGCGCATGCACGCGTTGGCCAAGGGGTCCACGTTGGGGATCCTGTTGATCTTCGCGGGTGCCGCGGCGAGCGTGTCGGACACGAACGCGGTCACCTCGATCGTGCTGGCCGGGATCGTGTACGTCGTGACCCTGCCGCCCGCGTCGAACCTGATCAGCCGCGCCGCCTACCGGGCGCGTCGTTCCGACGCGGAGGTCGGCATCCCCCACGTGGCCACCGGTCGTCCCGAGGACGACGACGAGGCCACGGGTATCCCCTGAATCGAACCTGCTCGCCCATCTGGAGGGGTTCCCCACGATGCGGTTGCCATTGGCAGAGACGAACGCCCGGGACGCCGGTGGTCGGGCCGGCGGGATTCGAACCCGCGACCCCCTGCTCCCAAAGCAGGTGCGCTGACCAAGCTGCGCCACGGCCCGAAGCCTCCGAGTCTACAACGACCGCCCTCGCGGGAGTCGATAGCGTGGGCGGGCGATGCTCGACCACGTGTTCACCGACGCAATCGGCGCGCTGCGCGACGCCGTCGAGGGTGCGTTCCTGGAACGTCAGGCCTTCGAGGAACGTTTCCAGTCCGACGTCCTCCTGGGGGATCTCACGTGGGAAACGGCGTACTCGTTGCCCGGTGAAGGCGCACCACCACGGGTGCGGGCCGACCTGTCGTTGTCGTGGCCGACGTGGTCCCAGAGCACCTACCGCAGCTGGTACATCGGCGAGGACTTCGTCGACCCGCCCCACATCGAGATCGAGATCGTGCTGCGGGTCCAACGCCTGGCCGGCCACCCCGACCTGCGCGCCGTGCTCGATGCCCTGCCTGCGCAGAGCGCGGCGATCGGGTCGGAACGGCTCCAGCGTGGGGAGTTGAACGTCGAGGTCACCTACGACGACGACCTGCAGGACGCCGAGTACGCGGTCGAGGTTTCCTACGAGGGCAGCTACGAACTCGACGAGGCCGCCCTGGACGACGGCTCCGCCCTGGATGAACACTTCGCCACCATGGGTGGCTGGATCGCGGCGACGCTGGTGCGCCTGGGCGACCTGCCCTTCGAGTTCCTCCCGACCGAGGGCGAAGCCGCCCACTGACGGCCCTGCCTCCCGCCACCAACTTCGGGACATTTCCGGGTCGTGGACCCTGGAACGTCCCGAAGTTCGTCGTGGCCTCGGCGCGCTTGCCGGATCAAGCGCGTTCAAGGGGTCCAGGACTCGAAGTTGTGACGAAGTTCGAAAAGGGGTGGGGTGGGGGTGGGTCGGCCGGTTGGACTCGGCCGGTGGGGGTCAGCCGGCTGCGGCCCGGGCGGCGGCCCGGCGTTCGGCGATGTCGGCGGACACGTCGAAATCCAGGTACTCCTCGCCGGTGTCGGCGGAGTGTTCGAACTGGAGCACACCCAGGGTCTCGAACCGTTTGCGCAGCCAGCCGCCGTTGGCGTCCAGCAGACCCAGCTTGGAACAGTTCGGCACGATCTTGGAGAACAACAACTGCTGGAACGGGTCCTGGTTCTTCTCCGCCGGCGTCTTGGCGAACACACCGATCGCCTCTTTGGGGTCCACGCCCATGCGCTCCCAGACCTCCTGCTGCAGGAACCGGTCGCGCATCCGCAC
>CAZVFF010000112.1:0-7811 GCA_964626395.1 uncultured Iamiaceae bacterium
GGCGGCCTTGTCCGGTGTGGTGACGAGCAACGCGGCGGCGCCGTCGGAGATCTGCGACGCGTTACCGGCGGTGTGCACGCCGTTCTCGCGCGCCACCGGTTTCAGCTTGGCGAGCTTGTCCAGTGAGGTTTCGCGCAGCCCCTCGTCGCGGGACACCGTGTGGGTGGTCCCGGTGGGGTTGCCGTCCTCGTCGACGTCGGGTGCCTCGACGGACACCACCTGGGTGTCGAAACGGCCCTCGTCCCATGCCCGTGCGGCCAGCTGTTGGGAACGCAGACCGAACGCGTCGGTGTCGTCCCGGGTGATCCCCCACTTCTCCGCGATGCGTTCCGCGCCTTCGAACTGGGATGTGAACTCGTACCGTTCGAAGTACGACTTGGGGATCGGCACGCCGAGGCCGAGCTTCTTCGACGAGTTCGCCCCGATCGGGATCCGGCTCATCGACTCCACGCCGCAGGCGATCGCGACGTCGACGACCCCGGAGGCGACCATCGCGGTCGCCAGGTTCGTGGCCTGCTGGGACGAACCGCACTGGGTGTCCACGGTCGTCGCGGCCGTCTGCAGGGGCAGGCCCGCGGCCAGCCACGCGGTGCGCGTGATGTTGTAGGACTGTTCACCCACCTGGCTGACACAGCCACCGATGACCTGTTCGACCGCGGTCGGGTCGATCCCGGACCGGTCGATCACTTCTCGCTGGATCCCTGCGAGCAGATCGGCCGGGTGCACGGTGGACAGACCCCCGTTGCGTTTCCCGATCGGTGTCCGGACGGCTTCGGTGATGACGACTTCGCGCATGGGAGGCACGCTACGGCTTCCGGTGCGGTGGTGCGAGTCGGACGACGATCATGCCGCGCTGGGACGTTCGGGGTGACCGAGGCGGGCGGTCCGCCGGCGGTCCGCCGCCGCGAGCGCGGCGCGAGCCTGGGCGAGCCCGGCCCTGCCGATCGCCTTGGTGCGGTCGTCCAGGCGGGTGTCACGCACCGGAATGCGTTCCTCGAAGTGGTCCGGATCTTCGATGAGGTGGAGCTGTTGTCTTGCCATGTGGTCATGATGACAACCGGGTGTGACATTCAAGGGCCCGATCACCTGTTCGACCTCGTGACCTTCGTCACGTCCGCGGCACCGGTTTCCGACGGCTGGGTAGTGTCCGTGCCGTTCGACACACCAGGGGGCAGGATGCGCACGATGTTCCGCAGGATCGGCATGCTCGGTGCGGCCCTGGTCGTGGGGGTCGTCCCGATGATCGCATGGCACCCCGACCGTGCGGCCGACGCCGCCCCGCCGGAGGTGCTCGACTGCGAGAACTGGCGCTACGGACCCGACGACGAACCCGACTCGCTGCCGGCCGAGTACGACCGTGACGACTACCGCTGGACGTCGCTGCGGGCACCCGCGCTCGCTGATTCCCCGCACAACCTGTGCGGCCAGAAGGGCATCGCGGTCGATCTGGCCTGGGGCGTGACCCGGGGGAACGCGGACATCACGATCGCGATCCTCGACTCGGGGATCCGGTGGCGCAACGTCGACTACATGTCGGACCTGGCCGACAAGGTGCGCATCAACCTCGGTGAGGTCCAGCCGGCGTGCCACCCGGCCGTGCCCGACGGCGACTGCAACGGCGACGGCGTGTTCGACATCGACGACTTCGGCGCGATCCCGGACATGAACGGCAACGGGATCGTCGACCCCGAGGACCTCATCCTGAACCCCACCTACGCGAACGGCATCGACGACGACGGCAACGGGTACGTCGACGACATCGCCGGATGGGACTTCCTCTACGGCGACAACAACCCCTTCGACACCGTGGACCACGGGCACGGCAGCGGCCAGGCCGACGACTCGGTCGCGAACGAGAACGGCGACCGCGACGTCGGCACGTGCCCGCAGTGCCGGTTCCTGCCGGTGCGGGTCGGCGATTCGTTCATCGCCGACGGCCAACGTTTCGCCGCCGGGGTGCTCTACGCGCTCGACCACGACGCCCGGGTCATCCAGGACGCGCTCGGCGCGGTCACCAACCCCACCGCGGCCCAACAGGCGATCGACGCCGCCTACGCCCGTGGGGTGGTCACCGTGGCCTCCATGGCCGACGAGGCGTCCAAACACCCGAACCTGCCCAGCACGTTGGAACACACCATGACGGTGAACTCGGTGACCCGCCTGCGGGACGGGCTGCTGCAGGACGGCGCCGAGGTGGGCTACCTGGCGTTGAACGGTTGCACGAACTTCGGCGGGCGCACGTTCGTGTCGATCTCGTCATCGAGCTGTTCCTCGGAAGCGACCGGCATCTCGGCCGGGGTGATGGGTCTGGTCCAGTCGGCCGCGGACGACGCCGGGATCACCCTGTCCGCGAACGAGGCGATGCAACTCGTGCGGGCCACCGCCGACGACATCGACTTCTCCACCCCCAACGCGGTGGATCCGGCCAACGACTTCGGTACACCGAGCGGCAACCCGATCGCCGACACCGTGCGGTACCCGTCGCGCCCGGGGTGGGACGCCACCCACGGCTACGGACGGATGAACGCGTACGAACTCGTGAAAGCGGTGCGCGACGGCGCGATCCCACCCGAGGCGATGATCGACGGACCCGCCTGGTTCGAGGTGCTGCCGGTGACCGGCACCGTGCCGGTCACCGGGCACGTCGCCGCACCCCGGGCCGACTCCTACGACTACGAGGTCCAGTGGGCTCCCGGAGAACAGGCCCCCGAACACCCGGGAGCGGACACCTGGCACTCCCTGGGTGGCGGCACCGGACTGACCTCCCCGGTCGACGGTACGTTGGCGACGTTGGACCTGGCCGCCGGGGCCGCGGCGTTGCCCGACGGCGGGCACGGCGCCCCCGTGGACGCCACCGACCGGGACCGTCCCGACGAGGAACGCTTCTCGGTACGGCTGCGGGTCGTGGTCACCGCGCGCGGTGGGGACACCGACGGCCTCGACGGTGAGATGCAGAAACAGATCTTCGTCCACGACGACCCCGACCTGGTCGCCGGCCATCCCCGCCACGTTCCCGGCGCGGGCAGTTCGTCGCTGCGGTTCGTGGACCTCGACGGCGACGGTCACAACGAACTGCTGGTCGCCACCGGCGACGGGACGATCCACGCGTACCGACCCGACGGCACCGAAGCACCCGGGTTCCCCGTGACCGGTGACCCGTCCCCGTTCTGGCCCACCTGGTCCGCGGCCGGAGCCTCCGCCGGCATCGTGCAACCCGCCGGTGCGTTCCTGATGGGCGCGCCCGCGGTCGGCGACCTCGACGGTGACGGCGAAGTCGAGGTCGTCGCCGCCGACTTCAACGGGTCGGTGTACGTCTGGTCGGCGCACGGCCAGCGCACGGCGACCATGCACACGAACCCGGACTTCTCCCGGGACACCGCCGGCGCCCAGGACCCCCGGAACCGAACCCAACCCGGGTTCTTCTCCGCGCCCGCCCTGGGGGACCTCGACGGTGACGGCACCCTCGAGATCGTCGCCGCCGCCATGGATCGTCACCTCTACACCTGGCACCACGACGGCGCGCCGGTCGACGGGTTCCCGGTGCTGGTCGTCGACCCGGACACCCCCGTCGCGGTGGACCCGGTCACCCATCACGTCACATTCGCCTCGGACGCGCGCGCCGAGGAAGGCGGCAACCTGACCGGCACACCGGCGTTGGCCGACCTGGACGGTGACGGCGTCGTCGACATCGTGGTCGGCGCCCAGGAGGAATACGTCGAGGTACCCAACATCGGAGGCGAAGGTGCCGGGCTGGTCCCGCTGCTCCAACAACTCGCCACCGGTGGCAACTCGCGCCTGTACGCGATCTCCTCGAAGGGCACGAACGCGGGTCCCGCACCGGCGGGCAGCGCCAATCCGCACGCAGGTGCCTACCTGGACGGCTGGCCGGTGGCCGTGCCGATGGCCCAGACCGGCCAGTTGCCCGTCATCGGTGACGGGATCGCCATGCCCGCCGTGGTCGGCGACCTGGTTCCCGGCACGGCCGGTCCCCAGGTCGCGGTCGCCTCCGCGGCCGGTCCGCTGATGGTGTTCGACGCCGACGGCACCGGGGCCTACGGCGCCACCGCCGAAGGCGACGTCCCCCCGACCTGGGCGGCCGGACTCGGCAACCCCATGGCCGACCGGTTCGGCCCGCTGCGCAACTCCGACGACATCGCGGCGACGCTCGTCGCGTTCGCCGGTCCCGCGATCGGGGACCTGACCGGCGACGACGGCCCGGACGTGGCCGTACCCTCGCTGGGGATCTCCCGCATGATCGACGTCGGGTTGAACGACCTGCAGTTGCCCTCCGACGACCTGATCATGGCCCACCGCGGTGCCGACGGGTCGGTCCTGCCCGGGTTCCCGCAGGCGACCAGCGACATGGCGTTCTTCGTGCAACCCTCCATCGCCGACATCGACGGCGACGGTGCCGCCGAGATCCTCGCCGGCAACGGTGTGTACACCCTGAACGCGTTCGACGTGAACGGCGACGCGCCCGACGGGTGGCCGAAGTTGACCGGCGGGTGGACCGTGGGAACCCCGGCGGTGGGCGACTGGGACGGCGACGGCGTCCTCGAGGTCGCCCAGGTCCGCCGGGACGGTGTGCTGCAGGTGTGGGGAACCTCGTCGTCGACCGAACCGCAGTGGCCGTCGTGGAACTGTGACGCCGCCAACACCGGACACCACGACGGCCAGTGCGCCCGACCGGTCGGGACCACGCCACCGGAGTCGACCACGACCACGCTTCCGACGACCACCACCGCACCGGGCGCCGACACGACCCCGACCACCGGGGCGCCGGCGACGACCGCGGCCGGTCCGGATGGCACCTCCGGTGACGAGGTCACCCTGGCCGGTGGTCGACCACACGGCGCCCCCGGCCCGGACGACGATGCCCGGTCCGCTCGCCACGGCCGGGGCCTGCTGCCCACGACCGGTTCACGGATCGTGGATCTGGCCGTGCTCGGTGTCCTGTTGGCGGGCGCGGGTGTCGTGGTCGAGACCGCCCGACGTCGGCGCCGCCCCCGCATGCACTGACCGGGACCGCATCGGACGTCCGGCACCGGCCGCAGAGGTCCGCCGACGATCCGGTTCCGGCGCGACCGGGTCGCGAAAATGTGCAAAGCTCGCCGGTGACATCCACAAGGGGCAGGACCAATCGGACCAGGGGAGTGCGTCATGCACATCGGTCGTCGTAGTCGGAACGGGGTCGCCGCGGGCGCGGCGGTCCTGCTGTTGCTGGTGAGCAGCATCTCGATCGGGGTCGCCGGCGCGGTGCCCTCGACCGACCCGTCGGTGCCCCAGGAGCCGTTCCTGTGCACCACCGAGTTCAACGGTCTCGGTCAACCCACCGTGGACAACCAGGACAAACAGGGCACCCCGGTGTATCCGTTGAACTCCTCGGGTGCCCCGGACCGCAGCCAGGACCCGATCGGCTGGTCGAAGAACTGTCAGGCCGACACGGTCGTGGAGTACCGCTACCGGACGCCGTCGGGCCAGATCAAGAACCTGCCCGAAGGCACCTCGACGTTGCCCGCCGACGTCGCGATGCTGCCCGTCGCCGGGTTCGCGAGCGCGGACCGGATGGACACCGGAGCCGCCACCGAGGTCCCCTACATCTTCCGTTACGAACGGGGAACCCTGCCGGTGAACCGGTTCGTGTACTCCAGCGCCATGCTGGTGCCCCTGTCCGAGGTGACCGACCCGTCCACCGGTGCGAACACCGACCTGTGGAACAAGCGCCTGTTGTTCTACTTCGGCGGTGGCGTGGCGATCGGCCACTCCCAGGGCGGGTTGTCCTCGGGTGACGGCCAGGCCGACGAGGCGCTCAGCCTCGGCCACGCGGTCGTGTACTCGTCCGGGACCCGCATGAACGTCCACTACAACCTGATGCTCGCCGCCCGCGCCGCGGCCGAGGTGAAGGACGTGTTCATCGGTCGGTACGGCGACCCGGACTACACCGTCGGCATCGGCGCCTCGGGTGGTTCGATCCAGCAGTTCCACCTGGCCCAGAACAACCCCGACGTGCTCGACGCCCTGATCCCGATGTACTCGTACCCGGACATGACCACCCAGACGATCCACGTCGGGGACTGCGAGATGCTCGAGTACTTCATGGACGTCACCGACGCCGACAACCCCCGGTGGGACGACTGGGGCAACCGCAAGATCCTCGAGGGGCTCAACAGCATCGAGGGGTTCACCTCGTCGTGGTCGAACCGGGCCGGCAACAGCGGCTCGAGTGAATGCATCGAAGGATGGCGGGGCCTCACGCCGTTGGTGTTGAACCCGACGTTCCCCGCCCCCGACAAGCTCGGCGACGTGCTCGGCCCCTACGTGGACGAACTCACCGACAAGGTGCTGTCCGGTCAGCCCGCCTACCCCGACGACTTCCCGGACCTGGGTCGGGTGCTGCGCACCGCGGAGGATCCGTCCACCTGGACCGAATGGACCCACTGGGAGGACACCGCCGAGGTGTACGGCGTCGACGAGGACGGGTTCGCCCGGGTGCCTTGGGACAACGTCGGTGTGCAGTACGGCCTGCGGGCCGTCGCCCAGGGCCAGATCACCCCGGCGGAGTTCCTGAAACTCAACGCCCGGATCGGCTCGTGGGAGGACACCGCCGACATGGTGCCCGAGGACTGCGACATGATCGAGGCGCTCGCCGGGGCCGACCTGGCGTTGCTGGGCAGTTTCATCGGGTTGTGCAGCGGCCGGAACGCCGACTGGTACTCCTCGGGGAACATGCGCCTGGATCTGGACGCGAACGGCGTCGCGCCCCGTCACGAGGGTGACGTGATCGCGATGCAGAACGCGTACTCCTCGGGGCTGGTGTTCAGCGGCAACACGGTGCGGGACATCCCGATCCTGGAGACCCGTCCGTACCTCGAGGACGAGTTGAACATGCACAACTCCCAGCAGTCCTTCGGGATCCGCGACCGCATCCGCTCCGCGCAGGGCGACGACGCGAACCACGTCATCTGGTTCCACGACGCCCGCCCGTCGCTGACGAACGCAGCCGAATCGGCATTCGTCACCCACATGCTCGAGGTGATGGACGAATGGATGGCGAACCTGGGTGCCGCGCCGGGGTCGTCGGCCGCCGATACCCGACCCCCCGCCGCCGTCGACTCGTGTTTCGCGACCGACGGTTCGTTGATCGCCGCCGGTGAGCACGTGTGGGACGGTGCCGCGCAGATGGTCACCACCGGTGCGGGGGCCTGGGAAGGCACCGCGCCGGACACCGTGGTCGACCCCGATACCGGTGAACAGATCATCCTGGGTGACTGCACCAAGGTGTTCCCGCTCTACTCGACGTCACGGATCATCGCCGGGGCGCCGATCGCCGGGAACATCTACAAGTGCCAGCTCAAGCCGGTCGCCCGGGCCGTCGCCGACGGGGACTACGGGGACTGGGCCCCCGACGCCGACGAGGTCGCCCGCCTGGAGGAGATCTTCCCCGACGGTGTGTGCGACTACTCGGTCGTGGGGGTGGGCATGCCCGGTTGGGAACCCACCGACCCGGACCCGGACCCGACACCGGACCCCACGCCGGATCCGGACCCCACACCCGACCCGACGCCGGTGCCGGACCCGACCCCGGAGCCTCCCGTCGACGAACCCCACGACGTGACCCTGGAGGGCGCGCAGCCGGCGGAACGTCACCGGGTCTCGGACCGGGACCGGCGACGGCACGACGGTGAGCTGGCCCGGACCGGTTCCCGCAGCGGCGACCTGTTGGCCCTGGGTGCGGTGCTGGTGATCCTGGGTGCCGGCGTGGAGGTCCTGCGTCGACGCCGTCTGCGGCTCGACTGAACACGGGTCGGCGT
>CAZVFF010000113.1:0-7669 GCA_964626395.1 uncultured Iamiaceae bacterium
GCCGCCGAGCTCGGGCTGCGTCCACTCGCCCGGATCGTCGACACCTGCCTGGTCGGCGTGGATCCGGTGCTGATGCTGACCGGGCCGATCGACGCCACCCGTCGTCTGCTGGACCGCACCGGGCTGGGCATCGACGACATCGACCACTTCGAGATCAACGAGGCGTTCGCGTCGGTCGTGCTGGCGTGGCAGGCCGAACTCGGCGCCGACCCCGACCGGGTGAACCCCAACGGTGGCGCGATCGCGCACGGCCACCCCCTGGGATGCACCGGGGCCTTCCTGCTCACCAAGTCGGTGCACGAACTGGTCCGCACCGGCGGTGACCGTGCGCTGGTCGCGATGTGCTGCGGCGGGGGGCTGGGTACGGGAACGATCCTCGAGCGGGTCTGAACCGGTCACGGCGCCGCCTATCGTCGATGCCATGACCGATCTGGCCGAACGCCTGGGCTACGACGCCGACGACCGTGTCCTGATCATCAACGCCGATGACCTCGGCATGTGCCACGCGTCGAACGTCGGCGTGTTCGACGCACTCACGAACGGGTTCGCGACGACCGCCACCCTGATGGTGCCGTGCCCGTGGGCACGGGAGGCCGCCACCCGCTACCGCGGCGAGGACATCGGGGTGCACCTCACCCTGAACGCCGAGTTCCCCCACTACCGGTGGGGCCCGTCGACCCACTCCCCGACCCTGCTGGACGGCGACGGCGGGTTCCCCAGCACGGTGGAGGACCTTTTCGAACACGCCGATGTGGCCGAGGTCCGTCGCGAACTCACCGCGCAGATCGAACGGGCGATCCTGTGGGGTTTCGACGTGACCCACCTCGATTCGCACATGGGCACCCTGCAACTCCGCCCCGAGCTGTTCGACGCCTACCTGGAGGTCGCGGTCGTCTTCGACCTGCCGATCCGGTTGTCCGGGGCCGGCAGCGAAGCGGCGATCGGGTTCCCGTTCCGGTCGCTCGCGGCCGAGGAGGGGATCCTGTTCCCCGATCATCTGCTGTACGCGCCGGGCACGACCGCCCGGGCGTGCCTGGAGACGTACCTGGCCGACCCGCGCCCCGGCGTGACCGAGATCCTGGCGCACCCGGCCGTCGACACCGCCGAACTCGGGGCGATCGATCCCGAGGCCGACCGTCGGGTCGACGATCACGCCCTGCTCACCGACGCGGCGACGGGTGACCGGCTGCGTGACGCCGGCGTGCACCTGATCGGCTACCGGGAAATCCGCGACGTCCAGCGGGCCCGCACCGTTCCGACCTGAACCCGCCAGGGGCGCGCGGCCCTCAGTCGTCGAGCAATGCCGCCAGCTCGGCCCGGACCGCGTCGACTCCGGGCCACGACCAGGCGGACAACAACGCCAGCAGCGGACCGGTCGGACCGTCGGTCTTCAGGTCGCCGGTCATGAACGTCACGTCCGGATCGCGCTCGCCGTCCAGCATCGCCCGGGCGTCGTCCCAGGTGGCTTTCAACTTCAGCTCCGCATCCGGTGTGCGTTCGGGCGCGCACGTCGACACCCGACCATCGGTGACCACGACGGTGATCCGGCCACGCCCACGGGGCGCACCGGTCAACTGCAACTCCAGCACGACGTCGCGCAGCACCGGCGGTGCCGACGCGCACCGTGCGACCACCTCGTCGCACCAGGACGCGCTCAGGAACTCCATCGGGAACCCCCGGCGGCCCGGGTCCGGTCAGGACAGGTCATCGATACCCGCGAACAGGTCGGTCTCGGGGAGTTCGGTGGGGACCCGACTCTGCGCCAGGCGGTACACCTCGAAGGGGAACACGGTCTCGGCGACCTCGTCGGGCAGGCCGAACCAGAACGGCGAATCCGGTGAGATCTGTGTGGCGTGTGCGATCAGCGCCGCTTTGCGGGCGCCGTAGGTACCGGTCACGTCGATGCGCGTGGTCGGCGGAGTCTCCGGGTCGGGGCGGTCCAGCCACCGTTCGTCGTAGGGGGACTCCAGACCCAGTTCGAGGAACTTGGAGTGGAACGCCTCGACCCGTTCGCGGGTCCACATCGAGTAGTACAGCTTCGAGGGCTGCCAGGGTGCACCGGCGTCGGGATACCACTCCGGGTCGCCCGAACGGGCGAACGCCGGCACCGTGATGTCGTGCACCCGGAGGTGGTCGGGGTGCGGATAGTTCTTCTGGTCGTCGCCGTAGGTGATCACCACCTGGGGCCGGAAGGTCCGCATGATCCCCACCAGGCGGGCGACCTCCTCGTCGAAGTCCCGGTTCGCGAACGCGTCGGGGTGCTCGTTCGGTGGCGTGTCGGGCATGCCCGAATCCCGGTAGCCCAACAACACGACCTGGGAGTAGCCGATCGCGTCGGTGGCCCGATCCAGTTCGGCCATGCGCACCGCCGGGAGATCCTCCGCGATGCCGGGCTTGCGCATCGCCTCGTTCAGGATGTCGCCCGCTTCACCGCCGGTACAGGTCACCAGCAGCGTGTCCGCCCCCTCGTCGGCGAGTCGACGGACGGTCCCGGCACCTTTCGATGATTCATCGTCGGGGTGGGCGTGGACCGAGAGCAGGCGACGAACGCCCGGGGATCCCGGCCGGACCGAGCTGTGATCGACGGGGAGCACCATGGCCCCAAGCTACTGCCCACGATCCCGAATCGGCGAGGGCCCCACCGCGACGCGATGCCGCCCCGCCTGCTGACCGTTTCCACGGCCCGCGCGGCGGGGCGGCTGAGAAGGTGGTGCGTTCGGCGTGCCATCGTCGATTCTTTGGCGCCGGACCCGGTGTCACCCGCCGTCGGATTCGGACCGACCGACCCGGTCGTCCCTGGGACGAGGGTCGATCCACAACAAGCGGTCGTCACCGACGGTGGGTGTCCATCCGCGGGTCTGCTGGTGATCGAGGCCGCAGACCGCACACACCCGATGTGCTCGTGACGGTGGCGTCGTCGCATCTCCCGGTCGGGAGGCGACGGCGACCCGTCAGGCGACCGGAGGAGAGCGTTGCCGTCGGCGTCGTCCCGCTTGGACGTCCGCGACGATGAACCGTCGCGGATCGGTGCTCGGAACGCCTCCCGTGGAGGACACGGTGGCGAATGTTCCTTGCATACCGGCGGCACCTCCTCGGTCATCGACCAGACGGGCGCTGCTCCCGATACCGGCGGGATCTCTGCCGACGGGAACTGCGCCCGTGCACCTCATGGAACACCATCACGCCCGGCTCGTCAAGGGGCTCTCGGGGAACTTTTCCGGACCGTCCACCACGGACTCCGGATACGATCGGTTCCGACGAGTCGACCACGGGAGACCACGCGAGCCGATGAGCACGAGGACCGTGCGGCGAGCCGAGCGCACGCTGTGAATTCCATCGTTTCCGCGTCGGGGTCCGCTCGTCCCCACCCGGTGTCGCGGGGCGCGTGGCCCGTCGTTCTCGTCGTCGGTCTGATCGCCGCGTCGACGACCATGTGGATCGACGACCCGGTCGCCCGGGCCGGGATCGTCGCCGGGGTCACGGCGGCGGCGATCATCGTGACGGGGATCTCGGTCCTGCGACGCCGCCCGCCCCGGAGCCGGGTATGGGGGTTGCTCATGGTGGCCGTCGCCGCGTCGGCGGCCGCAACGGTCCTCGACGCGATCGGCCGGCATCCGGCAGCGGGAACGACCGGGGCGGCGTTGATCCCGGGGTACGTCGGCTATGCCCTCCTGGTCCTCGCACTGGGCGCCACCGCGCGACCCGGGCGCGGCCGCATCGATCTCGGTGCCACGCTCGACGCCACCATCCTCGGACTCCTGGCGGCGCTCGTGGTGTGGCGTTCGGGCCTGTCCGACGCGGTCGGCCGGACCACCGTCTCGGGCCCCGAACTCGTGGTCGCCGTGGCCGCACCGGCTGTCGGCATCGCGCTGTTGGTCGTGCTGCTGCGCCGGGCCTTCGGGACCGGACGGATGTCGCCGGCGTCGGGTCTGGTGCTGGCTGCTGCCGCGTGCACGACCGCGGCCGCGACCGCGGCCGGTGTGACGATCCTGCGGGGAGGCGAGGCCGCGGTCGCGGTGGCGTTGCTGATCGGCACGACGACCCTGGTCACCGCGGCGGCGATCCACCCGGAGATGGACCGGATCACCGGACCGGTGGAGGTGACCCGGGGCGGCTACGGCCCGGTCCGCATCGCGCTGTCGAGCCTCGCCCTGCTCGCCGCGCCGGTCGTGCTGCTCGTCGAACACGGACGGATCACCTCGACGAACGCGCCGCTCGTGGCCACCGCTTCGGCGATCTCGATCTTCGTCCTGATCCGGTTGATCGGCCTGGCCGGGGAGATGGAACGTGTCCGTCAACGTGAACGCACCCGCGATCAACGCTTCGAATCGTTGGTGCGGTACTCCTCGGATCTGATCGCGGTCCTCGACGAGGACTTCCGGGTCACGTACCTGTCGCCGGCGTCGGAACAGGTGATGGGCCGGACACCCGGGTCCCTGCTGGGTTTGTCGGCCCTGACCGGTTTCCACCGCGACGACGTCGACCGCGTCCGCGGTCTGTTGCGGGAACTCACGCCGGACGCGACCTCCGAGCTGACCCTGGTCCGCCTCATGCACGCCAGCGGGACCTGGCGGTGGATCGAGGCCCGGGCGGTGAACCTGATCGACGACCCGACCGTGCAGGGGATCGTCGTCAACTGCCGCGACGTGACCCAGCGGGTCATGGCACGCGCCGTGATCGACGACAGCGTCGCCCGACAGAGCGCGATCGCCCATCTGGGCCGCATCGCACTGGCCGCCCCCGACGCACGTTCACTCACCAAACGTGCCGCATCGTTGATCCGTTCCACACTGGAGGCCTCGAGCTGCGAGATCGTGCTGTTCGACGATGATCGCGTCGTCGACGCGGTGGTGGCCACGCCGGGGGCGATCGACGTCCCCGATGTCGCCGACCATCCGGACGCGGCGATCCTGGCGGCGTGCCTGGGTCATGACGAGCCGATCCAGTTCACCGACCCGGATCCGGGCGGTCCGCTGCACACGGCGGGGCCGTTGCGGTTCACCGATCTGGAACGGACCTCGGACCGGCCCGAGACGATCGTTCCCGAGGACGTACCGTCGCCACCACCCCAGGTGTTGGCCGTGCACGTCGCGGACCGCGATCGGGTCATGGGCGTCGTGCTCGCACGTTCGGGCACCTCGCGGGCCTTCCGCGACGACGAAGCCGCGTTCCTCGACACGATGGCCGGCACCCTGGGCCTGGCGTTGAGTCGTCGCACCACCGAGGCCGAAGCCCACCACCAGGCACTGCACGATGCGCTCACCGGACTCCCCAACCGGACCCTGTTCGTGGACCGTCTCGCCCAGGCACTGAGCCGGATCCGCCGGAGCGATCAGCGGGTGGCGGTGCTGTTCCTCGACATCGACCACTTCAAGGTCGTCAACGACAGCCTGGGCCATTCGGTCGGGGACAGGATCCTCGTCGAGGTCGCCGAACGACTCGGCACCCTGGTCCGGCCCGGGGACACCGTCGCCCGGTTCGGGGGCGACGAGTTCACCGTGCTGCTGGACCCCCTGGGACCCCACGACCGTGCCGAGGTGGTGGCCGAACGCATCCGTGAAGAGGTGTCCCGTGCCACCCGGGTCGGGGCCGCGGAACTGCAACCCACGGTGAGCATCGGTGTGGCGATCACCGGCTCGCGTTCCGCCAACGCCGAGACCCTGCTGCGGGACGCGGACGCAGCGATGTACCAGGCCAAGGAGAAGGGTCGCGACAACGTGGCCGTGTTCGACGACACCATGCGCGACCGGGTGATCCACCGGTTGCAGACCGAGATGGACCTGCCCCGCGCGATCGCACGCAACGAGCTGATGATGCGCTACCAGCCGATCGTGCGGATCGCCGACGGCGCCACCGTCGGCCGCGAAGCGCTCGTGCGGTGGCGTCATCCCGACTTCGGGGAGATCCCACCGGACCAGTTCATCCCGGTCGCCGAACTGTCGGGTCTCATCGGCGACCTGGACCGCTGGGTGATGCACACCGTCATGGACCAGTGCGCCCGCACCGACCGCGCGACCCACGGTCGGGGCCCGTGGTACGCGTTGAACATCTCGGGCCGGACCGTGGCCGGCAACGAACTGGTCGACGAGGTCGCCTCCACCCTGGACCGGACCGGCGCACCCCCGGACAAGATCCGGCTGGAGATCACCGAGAGTGCGCTGATGCACGACATGGACCACTCCATCGCCGTGCTCGAGCAACTGCGGGAACTGGGGGTCGGGATCTCCGTCGACGACTTCGGGACCGGTTATTCGTCGCTGGCGTACCTCCGTCGGTTGCCGGCGACCGCGCTGAAGATCGACGGTTCGTTCATCGCCACCATCGAACGGGACCACCGGGACCGGGCGATCGTCGAATCGGTCGTGAAGCTGGCGGCGACCCTGGAGATGGATGCGGTCGCCGAAGGTGTCGAGACCCGCGCCCAACTCGACATCCTGGGGGACATGGACTGCCCGATGGCCCAGGGGTTCCTCCTGGGTCGACCCGAGGAGACCCCCACGGTGACCCACAACCGCCCGGTGTCCGGACCGACCCTGACCGTGGCCGACGGTTCCCGTTACGCGGAGGGTGCATGACCACGCGGGCGTTCCTGCGGGCTGCTCGGTCGGCGCTGGTCGCCGCCGGGATCCTGGTGGCCGGGGCGTGTTCCACGACGGGCAGCAACGAATTGACGTGTGTGTCCAACGAGGTGGCGCCCCACACCCAGCCCGGCTCACCCGACGGTGAGTCCGCGTTCGAGTGGTACCTCGAGAACAACGAACCCGACGCCGACCGGGACGACTACGAACTGGCGAGCGGCACGGACACCCGCGAGGTCTACTCGGACGGCCGGAACCAGATCTCGGTCTCGGCGTTACCGTCCGACGAGGACCAGGAACCGGTCTGGGTCGTGTTGATCACCTACGAGTGCAGCTGAACCGGGCCGCGCCGGGCCGGATCGAGCCCGACCGGAGGTGGAAGATCACGACGGGGCCGCGCGGAACCCGTCCACCGTCGTCACCGACGCGTCAGTCGTCGTCGCGGCGGCCACGGCCCCGTGCGGCACGCAGCGCCTCGCGACCCGCGATGCGCCGTTCCCGTTCGACCTCACGCAGGACCCGCGGGTCGCCACCGACCTCGTCCAGGGCGGCTTTGCGGGCCTGCCAGCAACCCCATGCCAACGCCCCGATCGGGACGATGTAGATCGAGATCGACTGGGTGATGAACGTGATGAACACCAGACAGGCCAGCGCGATGTTCCAGGAACGGCGACGGTCCCAGGGCCGGGCCGTGAGGATGAACAACCCGAGGATCACCACCGGGGGCAGCAGGAAGTACAGGCCCGGGCCGATCCCGTAGTGCCAGATCGTGAAGTACGTGCCGGTCTGTTCCTGCTTCCCGTCGATCTCGACGATCTCGGGGACGATGTGCACGAAGTTGATGATGATCGACGCCATCAGCACCATCGCGAAACTCATCATCACCCAACGTCCACCCGGTTCGTTGCCGCCGAACCGGTCCAGCCACGCCGGCATGGGCCGTGGAGGCGGCCGGTTCGGGTTCCGTGGTGACGGCGACGGCCGCGACGACGCGGTCGTACGGGACGACGCGGTCGTACGGGACGACGCGGTGGTGCGCGACGATGCGGTCGTACGTGACGAGGACCTGCCACCGGCCCGGTCCGAGTCAC
>CAZVFF010000114.1:0-5242 GCA_964626395.1 uncultured Iamiaceae bacterium
CAACCGCGTACAACTCCATGATCTCCAACGGGACGATGCCCAGCGTGCGGACGTGGGTGGAGGCCAACACCACCGGGCAGGCCGCGCCGTCGAAGTGGGCGCGTAACCAGTTCGCGGCGGTCACACACCAGCGGTCGCCGGGGTGCAGCCCGGGGAACCCGAATCGTGGCATCGCCCGGGTCAGGTCGTTGCCGATCCCGGCCTGATGGTCCAGGAACTCGGCGGTCACCACCGCGCAGATCGTGTGGTGGCCCCGATCCTCGGGGCCCGAGTTGCAGCAACCGTCCCGGTAGAACCCGGTGACCGGGTCCTCACCGCACGACGCCAGCGGCTCGCCCAACACGTTCAACGCGGCCATGGCCCCGAGTCTGCCACGTCCACCCCGTCCCGAAATTCGTACGGAAAAGCCGGCCAGAGCGGTACCGGCGTACGAATTTCAGGATGGGGAGACCGGTCACCCGGCACGGATGAGCCGAACGGACAGCGAGGCCCTAGGTTCTCCGGGATGGACGACCACGACGCCATGGGCCACGCCCTCGAGGCGGCCCGGACCGCCGCCGACATCGGCGAAGTGCCCGTGGGCGCCGTCGTCGTCGCCGACGGACGGATCGTCGCCGCACGGCACAACGAACGCGAAACCACCGGCGATCCGACCGCGCACGCCGAAGTACTCGCGCTGCGTGACGCGGCCGCCGCGCTCGGCTCCCGGCGGCTCGACGACGCGACGCTGGTCGTCACCCTGGAACCGTGCCCGATGTGCGCGGGTGCGGCGTGGGCGGCACGGGTGGGGCGGATCGTGTTCGGGGCCGCCGACCCGAAAGCGGGGGCGACCGGTTCGCTGTACAACATCGCCGTCGACGAACGCCTCAACCACACCGCCGAGGTGATCCACGGGGTGCGGGCGGAGGAGTCGGCCGAACTGTTGAACACGTTCTTCGCCGATCGCCGCGGGCCGACCCCCACCTGAATCGCGACCCACCACGCCGGTGGACGATCGCGCCGGCAGGCCACTCACCCGGGTTCGCGAACAGCGACGGCGCCGACGGACGGACTCCCGAACAGACGACCCCCGAGCAGACGAGCGCCGAACCGAGAGCCCGGAACGGACGAGCCCGGAACCGGTGGTCAGTCGGGCCAGACCGGTGATCGTTTCTCGAGGAACGCGCCGATCCCCTCGTCCGCGGTGGCACGGCCCAGCCCGTCGACCATCGCGTCGGTGGCGACCGCGTACGCGTCACCCAACGGCAGATTCAGTTGTCGTCGGTAGGCGGCCTTGCCGGCCGCGATCACGCTCGCCGACTTCGACGCGATCAGATCGGCCAACGCCCCGGTCGCATCGGCCAGGTCGTCGTCGGGCACGACCCGGTTGACCAGACCCATCCCGTATGCGGTGGCGGCGTCGACGAGTTCGCCGGTGAGCAACAGTTCCATCGCGTGTTTCGGCTGCAGCACGCGGGCCACCGCGACCGCCGGCGTGGAACAGAACAACCCGATGTTCACCCCGGGTGTGGCGAACCTGGCCGAGGCGGCGGCGACCGCCAGATCGCACGATGCGACCAACTGGCACCCCGCAGCGGTCGCGACCCCGTTGACCTGCGCAATCGTCGGTTTCGGGAACGTGGCGACGCGTTGCATGACCGTCGAACAGGTCGCGAACACGTGACGGTGCACCTCGGCGTCATCGGTGCCGTGCAGCTCGCGCAGGTCGTGGCCGGCACTGAAGGCCGGTCCGGAACCGGTGAGCACCACCACCCGGACGGCATCGTCGGCAGCGAGTTCGACGAGGCGCTCATCGAGCGCCGTCAGCATCGCCGACGACAACGGGTTACGGGCGGCGGGCCGGTTCAACGTCAACGTCGCCACACCGTCCCGGTCCGCACGGACCACGAACGGTTCCCCGGTTCCGGTTCGGTTCAACGCACACACCTCTTTCCCGATCAGGTCGGCGGCAGGACCCGGGTCACCTCGATGCGCCGCCCCCGCTCCTCGTCCCAGTCGAAACGACCGATCACCACGACCCGGTCACCCACCGAATCCATGAACCGTTCGGCGGGTTCGACCCGCACCCGGTTGCGGGCGTCGTCCTCGACCACGAAGTACGTGCCGCCGATGTCGTCGAACCGGCGGACCACCCCGGACGTCTCGACGGTGACACCGTCGAGTTCCTCCTGGCGGTCGCTCAGATCCTCCGGGTTCACCTGCACCGGGGCACCGTCATCTCCCGACGACCCACAACCGGTCGAGGCGAAAACGACCGATCCGGCACCCACCGCGGCACCCGCGGCGAGGGTCGCACGACGGCTCGGTCGCTTCGACAAGGACCCGGAACGGGGTGCGGGGATCACCATCGAACCGAGGCTACCGCCGGATGGGGACCGCGAACCGGCGGCCGCTAAGATCGTGAGCGGAGGGTTGCCAGAGCGGACGAATGGGACGGTCTCGAAAATCGTTGAGGCTTTCGGGTCTCCGTGGGTTCGAATCCCACACCCTCCGCACCGAAGGTCCCCGGCCCCTCCGAACAACCCGGAGGGGCCGGGGATCGCACTCCACGAGAGGACCGACATGGCCTTCTTGATCGCACTCATGGTCATCGGAGCGATCGGCAGTTTCATCGGACGACGGATGTGGATGAAGGGCGACCCTGAACGGTAGGCGTCGACTCGTCGTCGCCGTCCCGACGCAGCCGCCGTTCGAAGCCGGCACCGACGCCCAACAGCACCACCCCGACGATCGTGAACACCGCCCAGCCGGGCAGGTCCCGCACGGCGTCGAAGATGTGCGCCGCCGCGAACACACCGATCGACACGCCGCCCACCCAGACCGCGGCGAGCTGACGCCACACCAGCCCGGAGAGCACCAGCACCAGCGCGAGCGCGACGACCACCATCGGTCGGACCAGGCCGGGGTCCTCCAACGCGACCAGCACCGCCGGGGCGACGGCGAACACCAGCCCGACCCCGTAACGGTCCCACGAACTCACCTCGACACGGTCGGCCATGACGTACCACTGGAACCAGGCGACCACCGCCGCGAGCGGCAGGATCCACACGTCGAGCCCGGTGACACCCCAGGCGGCGAACGCCGACCACCACGCCGTCCACCACGCCAGGATCGCGCCGGTGCGCATGGCCCAGCCGCCCAGCACGACACCGAGCGCCACGAACAGGCCGAACAGGGCCGTGGCTCCGAGCGCCCAGAACACCTCGGAACCATCGGGCGGTGCCACCGCGACGTGGATCGCCGCCAGATCGACCCATGCGAACACCATGGTCAGCCACCCGAGCGCGGCAGCCGTTCCCGTCAGCCCACGGCCACGGGCCACGAACGTGCCGGACAACGCCACGACGCTGACCCCGACCAGCAGCGAGGCCCGCATCGTCGCGTCGAAGGACTCCCAGTTGACCGCCACAAAACTGGTTGCCGCCGCCACGAGCGACAGCACCCCAAGGACCAGCAGCAGGTTGCGGATGTCGAGCTCGACCTTGCGCCGGTCCCGTGGCGGAGCCGGGGGGATGCCGCCCGGCGTCGGCCCGGTGCGGGGTTCGGCGTGCGGCCCGGTGACGGCCGGTGGGGGTGGCAGATGCGCGAACCGCGGGTCGATGGAACGGGGATCGGATGACGGGTACGTGTTGGACATGCCTTCACGATGCGCCCGTTCCGGCGCCCGGGGTATCCGGGAAACCCCCCAAAGCGTCGATCACCCGCGATTCGGGTCGACCACGACCCGGGTCACCCGCGACCCGTCGAGGCCCCGATCCACTCCCCCGTGAAATTCGTACGGAAAAGCCCGCCACGGCGGCTTTTCCGTACGAATTTCACTGAGGGACGGGGTACGGCCGGGGCCGGAGGTTGGCGATGTGGGACGTCGGGTCACTCGTCGATGCCACGACGGACCGCCCAACGGATCAGCTCGCTTCGACGTCGCAGACGCAGCTTGTCGAGGATGTTGCGGACGTGGTTCTCCACGGTCTTGTCCGAGATGAACAACTTCTCGCCGATCTCCCGGTAGGTGGCACCCAGTGCGACCTCACGCAGGACCTCGCGTTCCCGGGGAGACAGTGGGCGTACCTTCTCGCCGTCGGGGGTGGTCGCCGGGGTCGCGAAGTCGCCCAACACCAGGGCGGCCAGACCGGCGGAGAACACCGGTTCGCCTGCCGCGGCCCGGAACAGGCCGGTCCGCAACTCGTCGGTCGTCGACGACTTGAGCAGATACCCGGCCGCACCGGCGGCCACGGCGTCCAACAGGTCCTCCTCGGCTTCGGACACCGTCAGGATCACCACCGGGCAGATCGACGAACACTCCGCGGCGACCCGGATCCCCCCGCCTTCGGGCATGCGCAGGTCGGCCGCGACCACGTCGGGTCGGTGGCGTTCCACCGCGTCGATCGCTTCGGCCGCATCAGCGGCGTCGGCGACGACCCAGAACGCCTCACCCAGGTCGGCGCGCATGCCGGTCCGCCAGATCGCGTGGTCGTCGGCGACGACCAGCCGCACCCGGTCGCCCGTCACGACACGACCCGTTCGGCCACGGCGACCGTCGGAACCGACAGCCGCACCTCGGTGCCCCGGCCCGGTTCGGACATGACGGTCGCGGCACCCGCCACGGCCGCCAACCGGTCGACGACCGAACGGTCCAGACCGCGGCGGGTCACGGCTTCGACGTCGAACCCGACGCCGCGGTCGCGCACGGTCACCACGACGGTGTCGCCGTCGGCTTCCACGAGCACGTTCGCGACCTCGACCCCGGCGTGTTTCGCGACGTTCGCGAGACACTCACCGGTCGCCGCCGCCAACGCCTCGACCGTGTCGGGATCCACCACGGGCAGCGGCGGGACGAACGCGTGGTCCACCCGGATCCCCCACGTCCCGGTCACCCCGGTCGTCACCCGCCGCACGGCGGCCTCCACCGACACGGGCGCTGCGCTGTCGGATCGCCGTCGAGAAACCCCGGTGGTCGACCCGATCGGGTCTTCACCGAACAGGTACTCGCGCAGCTCGGCCTCCTGGGTGCGCGCGAGATGCACCAACGACGGATCGTCGGAGCGGCGTTGCACCGCGGCGAGGGTCTGCAGCATGCCGTCGTGCAGGTCCCGGGCGATCTGTTCCCGGGCCGCGGCCCGCGCGGCGCGGTCCTCCGCGGCACGGATCCGCCGGGACACCGTCGCCGCCGCGGCGCCGGCGAGGCCGACGAGCACGACCGGCGCGGAGCTCGACAGCGCCTCCCCCAGCGCGCCACCCGCCG
>CAZVFF010000114.1:5252-7667 GCA_964626395.1 uncultured Iamiaceae bacterium
GAGGCGACCCGGACCGACATCACCTTCACCTCAACGACCGTCGAGGTGATCGACAGCGCCTCCCCCAGCTCCCAACCCGCAGGCGAGCCGACCATGCCCACCAACCCGACGGCCCGGGCACCACCCAGGGCGACGGCCGCGCCGACCGCCGGAACGACACCCCGGGCCACCCCGATCGCCAGGACCGCCGCGACGGGCCAGGCCGTGGCCAGCGACTGGGGGCGGCCGTCCTGGTAGACCCAGCCGTCGGCGACCAGCAGGGCGATGCCGGTGGCCAGGTCGACCAACAACACCACGGCCGGCACCCGATCGGCCCGTTCCTCGCCCGCCCGGCGCAACAACCACACGGTGACCACACCGGCCACACCGACGGCGATCCACCCGGGCAGCGGGTGGGTCATCCGCCGGTACGACAGCACCGCGACGGCGACCACCCACAACCACGCGGCCGTGCGGAACCAGGCGATCCCCGCGAACAGCTGGGAGTCCAGCGCACGGCCCCGGTCCATGCCGTCGAGCATGCCAGACCACACCGATACCGGCGGCCCGGAATGTGGGATTTCCCCCATGGCGGCCGGCCGCATCGTGGTGGATCGTGACCGACATGACCTCCACCGGCACGGCCCCGCCCACCCCCACGACCCGTTCGACCCACCGCGACCCGTCGGTCGACCTGTTGCGTGCGATGGCGCTCGGCATCGTCGTGCTCGGCCACTGGTTCCTGGCGGTGGTCCACTGGAACGGCGGCCGTCTGGAGGCCGCGAACCTGTTGGACGTCGCTCCGGCGACGCAGTGGGCGACGTGGCTGTTCCAACCGATGCCGTTGTTCTTCGCGGTCGGCGGCTGGGCGGCGGCACGGTCCTGGTCGCGTCGTGGTGCGGGGCGTGACGCCACCGGCTGGGTAGGGCAGCGTCTGGTCAGGTTGCTGGTCCCGACGGCGACGTACGTCGTGGTGACGATCGTCGTCGTCGCCGGGATCGTCGCCACGTTCGGTGCCACCGCGGCCGCGGTTCGCGGGTTGCTGGGAATGCATCTGTGGTTCCTGGCGGTGTACCTGCCCGTGACCGCCTGCATGCCGTGGATGTGCAGGCTGATCGAGCGGCACTCGTGGCGGGTGCCGTGTGTGGCGGCCGGCCTGGTCGTGACGGTGGACGTCGCCCGTTTCGTCGGTCACGTACCCGGTGTGGGTTGGGCGAATTTCGCGTTCCTGTGGCTCGGGTTCGCCGCCCTGGGTGCGGCCGCGGCGATCCGACCGCCGGCGACGCACGGGCTGGTTCGGGTCGCGTCGGTGGCCCTGGCCGTGTTGGTCGGCGTGGTCGCCGCCGGCTGGTATCCGCATTCGATGGTCGGGGCCGGCGACCGGTCGAACAACACGCCGCCGACGGTGGCGCTCGGGCTGTTGGGTCTCGTCGAGATCGCGCTGGCGGCACGGGTGGCACCACGGTTGCGATCGTGGCTGGAACGCCGTACCCGGGCACGTCGTGCGGTGGCCACGATGGGCACGTTCGGGATGCACCTGTACCTGTGGCACCTGTACGCCGTCGTGATCGTCGCCGCCGTGCTGCGCACCGGGTGGGGGAACCTGGAACCGATGGCCGCCGGTTGGTGGGCGACCCGTCCGGTGTGGTGGGCGGTGCTGACGCTGGTGGCCACCCCGATCGTGGTGGTCGCCGCCCGCCTCGGCGGCCGACGCATCGCCTCGCTCGAGACGCGGCCGTCGACACGGTCCGGTCGGGTGGTGGCCGCCACGCTCGCGGCCACCGTGGCCTGTGCCGCACTCGCCCTGGGCGGGCTCCGGCCGGGATGGTCCGCAGTACTCGCCGTGACGGCGCTGCTGGTGGCCCGACGGTTGGTGACCCGACCGACCGCGGACACGAGCCCGTCGACGACGCGTGTTCGCTGACTGCAGTACCGAATTCACGGGTGGGACGTGAAAACGCCCCGGAGCCCGGGTCAGGCGCGGGTCGTGTCGACCTGCGACCAGGCCGGGTCGAGCTGACGGGCGAACCCCCGGCACCGTTCGGCCTCGTCGGTCTCGCCGATCGCCTCCGCAGCGTCGGCGAGATACGCCAGACAGCGCAGGAAACCCCGGTTGGCGGGGTGTTCCCAACGCACGTGGCCGCTGCCCCGCCAGCCGTTCTGGCGCAACGCGTCGAGGCCCCGGTGGTAGCCGACCCGCGCTGCGGCGTACGCCTCGATGCGGTCCCGGGCCGTTTCGCTCAACGCCGCCCACCCGTCGAGAAAACGCGGGTTGGCGGCGACCACATCGGCGACGGCGGCACGGCGTGCCTCGGCGTCGCCCAACGCGAGGGCGGCGTCGAGTGCTCCCAGCACCGCGTCGTCCTCGGCGGGCAACACGACCTCGGCGGGTTTGGTGGTGACGGGTCCGATCGGCTCCGGGCTCATCACGCCGAT